>JAPLIW010000337.1 GCA_026388915.1 Deltaproteobacteria bacterium | reverse complement strand
CAAAGCCCCGCCCCAAATCAGGCTGAGGCCCGGGTTCTCCCCCAGGATAAAATAGGCTAGGATGGCTGCTCCGATGGGTTCTCCCAGGATGAAAACCGCAACCAGGGTGGCGGAGAAAAATCTCAGGGCCCAGTTCAGGGAGGAGTGCCCGATCAGCTGAGGCCCCACGGCCAGAAGCAGAAAGAGGATATATTCTTTGGGGGCATAGCCGAAGAGAGCGTCCCCCTTGAATAAGGCCAGGAGGATCAGGGAAAAAGCGGCCACCCCGTAAACCAAAGTGATGTACGTGGTGAGGCTGACTTCCTGGCGCACTCTCCTTCCCACCAGGAGATAGCCCGTGGCCATGATCGCTCCCAGGAGCGACAGAAAATCGCCGTACAGTTGGTCCTGGCCTTTCTCCAGATCTCCCCAGCCGATGATAATTCCGCCGACCACGGCCACGAGGATGGAAAGAAAAAGGACGGGGGAGATCCTCTCCCGGAGGAGAAAGGAGGAGGCGATGGCCACAAAGATGGGGTTGGTGGTTACGAAGATCACCGAACTGGCCACGGAGGTGTACCGGAGGGAGGTGATCCAGAAAGCAAAATGAAAGCAGAGGAAGAGGCCCGCGACCAGGGAGGGAAGGATCTCCCCGCGGCTGAGCCTCCGGGACTCCCGGATGGTCTTCGGCAGGGCGAGGAGGAGGAGGATCAAGGTGGCCAGGGTCAGGCGGTAGGCCGCGATGACCAGAGGAGGGGCGTCGCAGAACCGGATGAAGATGGAGGCCAAGGACATGGCGGCCAGGCCGATGGGCAGAACAACGGCCGCCCGGACATGGCCTGAAGGGAGGGATCGGTTTTCAGACATGGAACCGGATATAAAGGATATCCCCATCCTGGACGATGTATTCTTTCCCTTCCACCCGGATGAGCCCTTTCTCCCTGGCTGCGGCCGCGGAACCGGCGGCGGCGAATTCCTTGAAGGAGATGACTTCCGCCCGGATGAATCCCCGCTCCATATCCGTGTGGATTTTTCCCGCGGCCTGGGGAGCGTGCGTGCCGCGCGGAACGGTCCAGGCGCGGAGTTCCGGACCGACGGTGGTGTAAAAGGTAATAAAGTCCAGCAGGCCGTAACCCACCCGGATGAGTTGATTCAAGGCGGGCTCCTGAAGGCCCATCTCCCGGAGGAATTCATCCCGCTCGGGGGGAGAGAGTTCGGCCATCTCCGCCTCCAGGTCTCCGCAGATGATGACCACGGGGGCCTTTTCCCGGGTTGCCAGTTCTTCCACCCGGGAAATCCAGCGCCGCTCTTTCAGCTCCTTCTCGCTCACGTTGGCCACGTAGAAGACCGGCTTGGAAGTGAGGAGCTCCAGGGAACGGAATACCCTCTGCCCCTCTTCGGAAAAGGAAAGACCGGCGGCCGGAAGCCCCTTGGCCAGGCGGTCGTGAATGGCCTGGAGGACCGGGGTTTCCGCGGCGGCCTTCTTGTCTCCCACCTTGGCCTGATGGGCGGACTTGCTCACCCGCTTTTCCACGGTCTGGAGGTCGGCCAGAATGAGTTCGGTCTGGACGATCTCGATGTCTCGCTTGGGGTCCAGGGTGGAGTACACGTGGGTCACGCTCTCCGCTTCAAAACAACGGACCACGTGAGCCAGGGCATCCACATTGCGGATATGGCCCAGGAACTGGTTTCCCAGTCCTTCCCCCTGGCTGGCCCCTTTGACCAGGCCGGCAATATCCCAGAACTCGAGGATCGTGGGGGTGACTTTTTCCGGTTTCAGGATCCGGGCGAGCTTTTCTAGCCGATCATCGGGAACGGGGACGATTCCCTGATTGGGTTCAAGGGTGCAGAAAGGATAGCTGGCTACCTGGGCCTTGGCGGAACTGAGGGCGTTGAAGATGGTGGATTTGCCCGCGTTGGGCAACCCGATGATGCCGCATACGAAACCCAAGGCGACCTCCTGGGTTTATTTTTTTGTATCGCGCCTCATTATACCGAAAAGGGAACGAGGGAGCAACCCGAGAGAATCAAAAATTCCCCATCATTTGACATTGAAAACCGAAGGGCCTAAAATAAATTATAAATAACGAATTCTTTTGGCCTTTCTCTGTATGCCATCCCGCTTTACAGGGGCCATGGGCTGAACCTTATGACTTGCATGCTTAAACCCGGACAAATGGATCCTATTCCAAGAAGAACCGTCGCCTGGCTTCTGATGCTCCTCGGCGCACTCTTCATTTTTTCATCGGCCGAGGCCCAGGCCCCGAAGGTCAGCACCATCGACCTGACCACGGCCATCGCCGATGTGGCCCAGAAGGCCATGCCGGCCGTGGTCCATATCGAGGTAACCCAGAGAGTCCAGGTTCCCTCGCCGGTCTTCCCCTTCGAAGGGGACCCCTTCTTCCGTTATTTTTTCGGCACGCCCCAGAGGCCGCGGTATGACCGGAGGGAGATGCGGGGGATCGGGACCGGGATGGTCATCGACGGCGAAGGCCACCTGGTGACCAACAACCACGTTGTGGACGGGGCGACCAAAATCACAGTCAAAATGGCATCGGGGGAAGAGTTTGAGGCCAAGATCGTGGGCGCGGACCCCAAGACCGACCTGGCGGTCATCAGGATCAAGCCGCCCCCCAACCTTCCTTACCTGAAATTCGGCAACTCGGACACCCTGCGGGTGGGAGAATGGGTGGTGGCCATCGGCAATCCCCGCGGGCTGGAGCAGACCGTGACCGCCGGCATCATCAGCGCCAAACATCGCACCGGCATTTCCGACCCGTCGAGCTACCAGGACTTCATCCAGACCGACGCGGCCATCAACCCGGGAAACAGCGGAGGGCCGCTTCTGAACCTCGTCGGGGAAGTGATCGGGGTGAACGCGGCCATCGTTTCCGAATCCGGCGGGTTTGAAGGGATCGGGTTTGCCATCCCGAGCAACATGGCGGCGGCCGTGGCCGACGCCCTGATCAAGACCGGAAAAGTGACCCGCGGGTGGCTGGGCTTGAGTCTTCAGGAGTTGACCCCCGCCCTGGCCAAAAGTCTCAGCCTGAAATCCTCCCGGGGAGCCCTGGTGGTCGATGTGGTCAAAGGCGGGCCGGCGGAAAGGGCCGGAATCCGCAAGGGGGATGTGATCGTGAACCTGGATGGAGCCACGATTGAAAACGCCAACGAGCTTCGCAACCGAATCGCCGGGACCGGGGTGGGCAAGAAGGTGAATGTGGTCCTGCTGCGCAGGGGAGAGAGGGTCACGGTTCAGCCCGTGGTGGAGGCCTATAAACCTTCGGAGCGCATGGCGGCCCTGGACCTGGTGAACAGGATGGGCCTGGAGGTCAAAGAAATTTCCATCCTGGAGGCCCGCAAGCGGAAGCTGAACTCGCGCGAAGGAGTTTTGATCACCAAGGTGGACCCTCAGGGGCCTGCGGCCCGGGCCGGGTTGGAAGCGGGGGACATCCTTTACCAGGTCAACCAGCAGGCGATCCGGGGGATCAAAGACTATAATCGGATCGTGGGGCAGCTCCAGCCGGGGCAGGAAATCCTGCTCCTGGTGCGGGACTGGCGAACCGGGGAAACCGACTACCTGACCGTGGTGGTTCAATGAACCAGGAAGAGATCCTGAAAGAGGCCGTCCCTCCCCTGGACCTTTTCCCCTCCGGCCCGCAGGACCTGGTGCCGGCGGAAAAAGGCGGACCGGTTGAGGTCTTTGACCCTCTTAAGAGGTACCTCGGAGATATCCGCAAATTCGCCCTTCTGAGCCGGGAAGAAGAGCTGGCCCTGGCCAAGAAGTGGTGGGAAGAGAAAGACCTCCAGGCGGCTTACCGGCTGGTGGTTTCCAACCTGAGGCTGGTGGTCAAGATCGCCTTCGAGTACCAGCGGGCCTACCGCAACCTGCTGGATCTCATCCAGGAAGGAAACCTGGGTTTGATGCAGGCGGTGAAGAAGTTTGACCCCTACCGGAACGTGAAACTTTCCTCCTATGCTTCCTGGTGGATCCGGGCCTACATCCTGAAGTTCCTGATCGACAACTGGAGCCTGGTCAAGATCGGGACGACCCAGGCGCAGCGGAAGCTCTTCTTCCGCCTGAAAAAGGAGAAGGGACGCCTGGAGGCCATGGGGTTCGACCCGGGCCCGAAGCTTTTGGCTGAGACCTTGAATGTGACCAAGGAAGAAATCACCGAGATGGACCAGCGCCTGGAAGGAGGAGACCTATCCCTTAACGCTCCCCTGGAAGAGGACGCCCGACAGACCTACCTGGATATCCTGCCCACGGCTGAAACCCTGGAAGACACCCTTGCGGATACGCAGTTCAAGGAGATCCTGAGCCGGAAGATCGAAGATTTCACCCGAACCCTGAAAGAGAAGGAGGCTTTTCTCCTGAAAAACCGACTGATGGCCGAAGAGCCCCTGACCCTCCAAGAGGCAGGAGACCGGTTGCGCATCTCCCGGGAGCGGGCCCGCCAGATCGAAAAGAGGGTTGTGGACAAGCTTAAGGTCTTCCTCCGGGAACAATTCCCCGACCTGGAAAACATCCAGGTCCTGTTCAAAAAAATGAGTGCCGGATCCAAAGAGTCTTAGGCCCCCGCCTTGTGTCCTCCTTCTTCCCCTCCCCCCTGGCAAAGGATTGTGCCCTGAATTCATGTTTCCATTTTCCTCTTCCGGGGTTGACAGGAAGAGAATCCGTGCTTATTTTTTTGTTGCATAGGAAATTATAAAAGTCTCTGCGCCCTCCGGGGATGAAGAAAAAATCAACCGCAGAGTACGCAGAGACCGCAGAGCTTTTCTTGGTAAAGACAAAAAACCCAAATCATTTTATGGATATGGACTCCTCTTTCCCCTTCGATCATCCGGGGATCGAGACAAGAGGATGAACGAAGAGGAAGCAGAGAGCGCAGAGATCGTTCCTGGAAAGCCCCTTGGCCGTTTTGACCTTCTGGGAAGGGTGAGAAAAAACGCCGTTTTTCCCCCTGCATCCTGGCCCTGAGCTTTTGGCCATTTCTACCTCTGCGTACTCCGCGACCTCTGCGGTTAATTTTTTTTTATTAAATCAAAAAGATCGCTGAGCCATAAGCAGGAAAGGAGTAAAAACCTATGGCGCTGATTCGTTGGGATC
>JAPLIW010000531.1 GCA_026388915.1 Deltaproteobacteria bacterium | reverse complement strand
GCGGCGGAGAAAAAGTTTCCCACCAAACCCATCACCGTCATCATTCCGTTCGCACCCGGAGACACCGACAATAACCTGCGCCCCTTCACGGAGAAGATGGGGCAATACCTGGGGCAGCCGCTGAATTTTGTCTACAAACCGGGGGCCTCGGGGGCGGTGGGGGCGGGGTTCGTGGCTACTTCCGAGCCGGATGGCTACATGCTGATGGGCTCCCAGCAATCCTGCCTGGTCATTGTGCCCCGCACGCAGAAGGGCCTGAATTATTCGCTGAAAAATTTTGCTCCGATCTGCGGTCTGGCGGGGGGGTATAACGTAATTGCCGTACAACAAGGGGCCCGCTGGAAGAATATTCAAGAGCTGCTTGCCGAGGCCAAGAAAAATCCCGGGAAGATCTCCTACGTTTCGGGCTCCGGCGCCCTGGGCATCACCACGCTCATCGCCGAGGCCTTCTTCAAGGAGGCGGGGGTTAAGCTGAACCTGATTCCCGCCCAGGGGAGCGGGCCTGCGGTTACGGCGATTCTCGGCGGGCACACCGACGCGGTTTCTTCCCAGATTACGCCGGCTTTTCCCCATATCCAGGCCGGGACTCTCCGGCCCCTCGTGGTATCCAGCGACAAAAGGGTGCCGGCTCTGCCCAATGTGCCTACCGCGCTGGATTTGGGGTATAAAGTGACGGTTCCCTCCCTGTATGGCCTGCTGGCCCCCAAGGGGACCCCCAAAGAAGTGGTCGAAGCCCTTGCCCTGGCCGCCAAGAAGGCGTCCGAGGAGCATAGGGCGGCCATTGAGGCTTCCTTAAGCAAAGCAGGCATGGTGGTCAATTACACGGGGGCTGAAGGGTTTGCTAAATTCCTCATGTCCCAGGATGAGTATTGGGGCAAGGCGATAGCCACCTTAGACCTTAAGATGCAGTAGTTTTGCTGGATGTTACCGTGAGCCGTAGGGGCATCCCGCGTTTCGCGGGACATCGTGCCCCTACAAGTTCGTCTCGAATGTAGTCATCGCAAGACGGGCATCCCCTTGAGGAATCCCCCCGCTCCCCTTTTGATGAAAGGGGGGAGGGGGGATTTTGCATGGGGGGACAGCCCTGCAGAGAGGGGAGAATGGGCCGAGATCGATGGAGCAGCCTGGCCTGGTTGGGAATCGCCATTTTTATTTGTATCCATTCCCTGAGGCTTTCCCTGGGAACCTTCCACAAACCGGGTCCCGGTTTTCTTTCTTTTTATGCCGGGCTGATCGTGGGGGTGTTGGCGCTGGTCGTTCATCTCCAATCCCGCCGAAATCCTCCTTCCGGTGAAAAAAGCAAGCCCCTCTGGATGGACAAGAGCAGGGGCCGGAAAATGGTCCTAACCGTCCTGGCCCTGATGGGCTATGCCGTGATCATGAATTACCTGGGTTTTCTGGTGAGCACCTTTTTCTTTTTGGTCTTCCTCTTAAGGGTCATTGAACCGCAGCGATGGCCGGTGGCTCTGCTGGGCTCGCTCGTGGCTTCCGCGGCATTCTTTTGCCTTTTTGAGTTAGGCCTGAAATCCCAGTTGCCCAAAGGACCTTTCGGGATCTTTTAAAGGGATATTCCATGCTCGGATTTGGGGATTTATTCTACGGACTCTCCATCGTTCTCACGCTCAATAACCTTCTGTATTGTTTTGCCGGGTGCGTGATCGGAACCCTGGTGGGAGTTTTGCCGGGCCTGGGTCCGGTCGCGGCCATGTCTCTTCTCTTCCCGGTGACGCTGCATATTCCCCCGGTATCCGCCTTGATCATGATGGCCGGGATTTACTACGGAGCCATGTACGGGGGGTCCACCACTTCGATCCTGGTGAACATCCCCGGCGAAGCCGCTTCGGTGATCACCTGTCTGGACGGCTACCAGATGGCCCGCAAAGGGAGAGCCGGCGTTGCCCTGGGGATGAGCGCCCTGGGGTCCTTCATCGGGGGAACCCTGAGCATCGTGGCCCTGCAGATGGTCGCGCCCCCGCTGGCCAAAGTCGCCCTAGCCTTCGGCTTCCCGGAATATTTCGCCCTGATCTGCTGCGGGCTGGTGGTCCTGACCTTCATGGCCCGGGGCTCCATGTTTAAAGCCCTGATGATGGCCGCCTTCGGGATCTTCCTGGGGACGATCGGCACTGACCTTTTCGCGGGTACCCCGAAATTCACCTTTGGGGTCAGAATTCTGTATGACGGGCTGGGAATCGTTCCCGTGGTGATGGGGCTTTTCGGGATTTCCGAGGTCCTGTTGAATATCGAGGAAGGCCTGACCCAGGAAGTCTTCAACACCAAGATCAAGAACCTTTTCCCCAACCTAAAAGATTGGGCGGATTCCATCGGGCCCATTATCCGGGGGACTCTCATCGGGTTCTTCCTGGGGATCCTGCCGGGAGCGGGGCCGGTGATTTCCTCCTTTACCTCCTATGCGGTCGAAAAGAAAATTTCCAAACATCCGGAGAAATTCGGGACCGGAATGATTCAGGGGGTGGCCGGGCCCGAGACGGCCAACAACGCGGCGATCGGGGGAGCCTTCGTTCCCCTCCTGACCCTGGCGATTCCCCCCACGCCGGGGATGGCGCTGTTATTGGGATGCCTTCTTTCCTACGGAGTGCAGGTGGGGCCGCTGCTGATCAAGAACAGCCCCGATATTTTCTGGGGAGTCGTGTCCAGCATGTACATCGGGAACCTCATGCTCCTGGTATTAAACCTTCCCTTGATCGGCCTTTGGGTGAAGATCCTGAAAGTTCCCTACGTAATCCTCTTCCCGTTGATTCTGCTCTTCTGCGTGGTGGGGGCTTACAGCCTCAACAGCAGCGCGGAAGAGGTGGTGTTGATGGTGATATTCGGGGTCATCGGATATTTGATGAAAAAGTATGGTTATGAAGCCGCTCCGATGGTCATGGCCATGATCTTGAGTCCCTTGATGGAAAACAACCTCCGCCAGTCCCTGGCGCTATCCCATGGGAGTTTCTCCATATTCTTCACCCGGCCGCTCTCCGCCATCCTCATGATCACGGCCATTGCCCTGCTGATTTTGCCGAATCTTCCCTGGCTGAAGGCCAAAAAGTGGAAAGGATTGGAGGAGACGGAGTAAGGCGAAGGGCTTTTCGATTCCGCATTCATGCCCAAGGACCCTATCCATTGCTCATCGGCATCTGCCAAGATCAAACCTAAGGAGTTGAGTTACCTAGCGCAGGTCCATGGTTCTCGGGATTTTCACCCCGGGTATTCTTGGGCGAACAATAGAACTCTGGTGAAATCGGGAAAGGAGAAATCGCGTGGACGAAGGGAATCAAGAATACGGGCATCCGACCATGAGAGGAGTGACGGGGGGGTACCCGCGCTCCATGTACCGCTGCTGCGGATACACCGATGAGGAATTGCGCCGGCCTCTGATCGGGGTCGTCACCGCCTTCTTCGAAGCCCATCCGGGGAGCCGGGCCCTCATGGAACAGGTGGCCGCGGTAAAGGCCGGGATCTGGATGGGGGGAGGGACTCCGGTGGAATTTCACACCGTCGCGGTCTGCGATGCCATCGCCCAGGGGCCGGGGATGAACTATTCCCTGCCCAGCCGGGAGCTGGTGGCTGCGGAGATCGAGATCATGACCGGGGCGCACCCTTTTGATGGTTTGGTGTTCCTCTCCTGCTGCGACAAGTCCGCTCCCGGGATGCTCATGGGAGCCGTGCGGGTTGGCCTTCCGTCCATCTTTCTCCCTCCCGGCCCCATGATGCCCCGCCGCGAGGAAGACCGGGTGCTCGTGGTGAGCGACATCAAGGAAGCCATGGGGGAGCTGAAAGCCGGCAGGATTTCGCCGGCGGAGTTCGACCACATCGAAAGGACATCCTGCGCGAGCCTGGGGGTCTGCTCGGTCATGGGCACGGGGATGACCGTTGCCTGCTTGGAGGAGGTCCTGGGATTGACGCTGCCCGGAGCCTCCACCCTGCCGGCCGTGGACTCAAGGCGCCCGGCCCTGGCCAAGGAAACGGGCCGGATGGCGGTAACCCTGGTCCGGGAAAGGAGAAAGCCTTCCCAATTCCTGACTCCCGCGGCCCTGGACAATGCCATAAAGTTCCTCCTGGCGGTCGGCGGTTCTTCCAACGGGGTTCTGCATCTGACCGCCCTGGCGTATGAACTGGGGATGGACCTTGCTCTGCAGCACTTTGACAATCTGAGCAGACAGACCCCCTGCCTGGCCCGGTTTAAACCAACGGGAAATTTAACCCCTGTGGACCTGGATGAGGCCGGGGGAGTTCGGGCCGTTCTCAAAGAGCTGTCCCCGCACCTGGATCTTTCCGCGCCGTGGGTCAGCGGAAAAACCCTGGGGGAAGAATTGAAGGATACCGGGGTGAAACGCCGGGATGTGATCCGGCCGCTGCAAGACCCGCTCATGCCCGAGGGGGGATTGGCGGTTTTAACCGGCAGCCTGGCGCCGCGGGGGAGTATCGTTAAGCAAAGTGCGGTGAACCCGAAAATGCTGGTTCACCGGGGTCCGGCCCGGGTATGCAATTGCGAGGAGGAAGTGAGAGAGCTCATGCTGTCCGGCCGGGTGCGGGCCGGGGATGTCCTGGTCATTCGGTATGAGGGGCCCAAGGGCGGACCGGGCATGCGGGAAATGTCCATTCCCGCGGCCTTGCTGGTGGGCATGGGGCTGGGAGACTCGGTGGCCATGGTCACCGACGGACGTTATTCCGGGGCGACGCGCGGACCCTGCATCGGGCACGTCTCCCCGGAGGCGGCCGAGGGCGGGCCCATTGCTTTAGTCCAGGAAGGAGATTCCATCTCCATCGATATTCCCCGACGTCGACTGGAGCTGGAGGTTGCCCCGGCGGAACTGGAGCAACGCCGGGGTGCCTGGCAAAACCCCAAACCCGTCAAAACGAGCGGATTTCTCGGTATGTATGCCCGGCAGGTGAGTTCCGCGGACCAGGGAGCGGTGATTCTGAGGGAGAGATAAAGAGCGGAAAAATAGTGTTCAGTGTTGAGTGTTCAGCGTTAATTCTTTTTCTTTCTGACTTTTTTCTCTGCCCCTTCCTTCTTCTTTTCCTCCTTTTGCGGGGCCGGTTTCTTCTCTTCGGGCTTGATTGCCTGGCTGGTTTCTCCCGGGGTTCCGGGAGTCTCCTCGCCCTTGGCGATTTTTTGGGTGTAGCGGCAGCGCGGGTAATTGCTGCAGGCGATGAAAGTCCCGAAGCGGCCTTTCCGGTACACCAGCGGGGAGCCGCATTTCTCGCAGTCTTCCCCCGTGGGGTCCGGTTTTGAGGCTTCCCCCTTCTCCTTGCCTGTCGCGCCGATTCTTTTGGTGTTCTTGCATTCGGGGTATTTGGAACAGGCCAGGAATTTTCCGAACCGTCCGGTCTTTACCACCATGGGAGAGCCGCATTTCCCTCCACCACCTGAATTTCACCGGCCTCGTTGCGCTGGAACTCTTTGGTGTTCTTGCACTCCGGGTAATTGGAACAGGCCAGGAACTGCCCGTGGCGTCCCAGTTTAATGACCATGGGGGCGCCGCACTTGTCGCAGGTAAGGTCGGTGGAGATCCCCTTCCATTTGATGTCCTCCATCTCCACTTTGGCTTTTTCCAGGTCCTTCTGGAAGGGGTCGTAGAAATCCTCCAGGACCCGGGTCCACTTCATTTCCCCCTCTTCGACTTTGTCCAGCTCATCTTCCATCTGGGCGGTGAACTGGACGTCGAAAATATCCTGGAAATGGGCCACCAGGAGTTCGGTCACCAGACAGCCCAGGTCGGTGGGGAATAAACGACCCTTCTCCTTGGCCACGTACTCCCGCTCCTGAATGTTGTCTAGAATCGCGGCATAGGTCGAGGGACGGCCGATCCCTTTCTCCTCCAGTTCCTTGATGAGGGTGGCCTCGCTGTACCGCGGCGGGGGTTGGGTGAAATGCTGTTCGGGCAGGAGCTCGAGGAGCTTCAGGGCTTCGCCTTCGGTCAGCTCGGGTAGCTTTCCTTCTTTATCTTCTCCCCCGCCGTTCTCTTCCAGGGTTTCGATGTAAAGGGCCATGAAGCCCGGGAAGAGGAGAACCGAACCGGCGGCCCGGAAGGTATATTTTCCGGCCCCGATGTCCACCGTGGTCTGGTCGTAGACCGCCGGGTTCATCTGGCAGGCCACGAAGCGGTTCCAGATGAGCTCATAGAGACCCGACTGGTCCTTGGTCAGGAAAGATTTCACCGCCGCCGGCTCATATTTCATGGAGGTGGGGCGGATGGCCTCGTGGGCTTCCTGCGCGGTCTTCCGGCTTTTGTAATAATTCGGTTTCTCCGGAAGGTACTCCGCGCCGTATTTCTCCTGGATGAATTGGCGAACCCCGGCCAATGCTTCCGGGGCGATTCGTACCGAATCCGTGCGCATGTAGGTGATCAGCCCGACGGGCCCTTCCTGGCCGAGTTCGATTCCTTCGTAGAGCCGCTGGGCAATGGACATGGTCTTCTTGGCGGTGAAGCGCAGCTTGCGCCAGGCCTCCTGCTGGATCTGGCTGGTGATGTAAGGCGGCGGCGGGTTCTTGCGCCGCTCCTTCCTTTCAACCTGCTTGACGCTGAAGGGAAGAGAGGCCAGGTCTTTCTTGATGGACTGGGCCTCGGTTTCATTCCTGATTTCCGCCTTCTCCGAATCGATCCGCAACAGATAAGCCTTGAAGGGGGGCGGGTTCTTCCCCTCCAGAGAAGCCTCGAGGGTCCAGTATTCCTGGGGGACGAATTTGCGGATTTCCTCTTCCCGCTCGCAGAGGAGGCGGACGGCCACGGTCTGCACCCGCCCGGCGCTCAGCCCCCGGCGCACCTTGTCCCAGAGAAGCGGACTGACCATGTATCCCACCAGCCGGTCCAGGATTCGGCGGGCCTGCTGGGCTTCAAATTTGTTCTGATTCAACCGCTCCGGTTTGAGCATGGCCTCCCGGACGCTGCGGGCGGTGATTTCGTTGAAGAGGACCCGATGGATGTTTCCCCCGGGCCGGCGGACTTCCTCGGCGATGTGCCAGGCTATGGCTTCTCCCTCGCGGTCCGGGTCGGTGGCGAGGTATACCTCTTTGGCCTTCTGGGCGGCGGTTTTGATCTCTTTAAGGACTTTGACTTTGCCCTGGATGACCTGGTACTCGGGGCTGAACCCCTTGTCGATATCCACCCCCAGGCGGCTTTCGGGAAGGTCCTTGATGTGGCCCACCGAGGCCTTGATGACGTATTCATCCTT
>JAPLIW010000349.1 GCA_026388915.1 Deltaproteobacteria bacterium | reverse complement strand
CAGCTTGCTGGCGGGATGAAAAGAGGTTCGCCGAAGGCGAAGGGTTTTCTTTGAAAAATGGTTGTGCTATACGATTAGGTATGAGCACAATTCGAAGGACTCATCATGCTATATATGATCTGAAGTATCATTTGGTTTGGGTACCTAAGTATCGAAAGAAAATATTTACTAAGGAAATAATATCCTTTAGTAAGGGGGTTTTTAAGGAGATTGCTGAGCAATATGAATTTGAAATAGATACCATGGAGGTTATGGAAGATCATGTGCATCTCTTTCTTTCGGCTCCTCCGCGGTATTCGCCAGCCCAGATTGTGCAGATTTTGAAAAGTATTTCCGCAAGGAAAGTTTTCGAGAGATATCCTTCTTTGCGAAAGGTCCTTTGGAAACACGAGCTTTGGAACGACGGCTATTTTGTTCGAAGCGTAGGCGATAAAGTTACGGCTGAGGTAATTCGGCGATATATCAAATATCAGCATAACGAAGAGCAATTACGTTTTCAATTTTGAGTTTTTGATGCCCCCCAGCTTGCTGGGGGGTAATTCACGTGTGCCCGGCATGGGTAATCATTTGGGGGTGGAAGTCCCCTACCGGTCCTGATGGTGGAAACGGTTAGCCGAAGGCAAGGGTAGATCCATCGTGAGGTGGAGCCTGAAAGAAGCCTTAGGCAAAACCCCGATCCGAGGAACACGAACCGTATATCAGGCTGCCTTATCTGGGCGAGCTTACGTGACAAGGCAAAGCCCGTAGCCATCAAGGGGTAATGTAGTAAATGCGGCGGATGTGGGGGGAAGGTGGTTATTCTTACCCGGGGAGGTCTGGAGACCTGTCAAGGGACTAAGGATTTCGTAAGGAATCCTGAAGGGTTTCCAGAAGTCAGCAGAGGCCGTAGTAGTCCTGCAAGAGCGGGATGAAGGGCCGAACATGTAGCCGGTGGTGAGGCTCAAAGATTCGGGGTTGTGGGGATGCAGCAACTTTCTTTGTTAAAAGAAGGCCTTCTTTCAAGCCCTGCGGGTGAAGCCCAAAGGGAAGAGGGAAAGGTGCGTCAAACGGTCCCGGCATTGGAGAGAACCGAACCCATATTGACGGAGCTGATGGAGCAGGTTGTAGAAAGGGAGAATCTGATTCGGGCCTGGAAGCGGGTCCGGGCCAACAAGGGGAGCCCTGGCATCGACGGGATGACCGTGGATGAGTTACCGGGTTACCTGAAGGAAAACTGGCCGCGGATTCGGGAAGAGTTGCTGAGAGGAGAGTACCGTCCCCATCCGGTGAAGGAGGTATTGATCCCGAAGCCGGATGGGGGTACCCGACGGCTTGGGATACCGACGGTTGTGGATCGACTGATTCAGCAGGCGATCCAGCAGGTTCTGGGTCCCGTCTATGATCCGACGTTTTCCGAACACAGTTATGGTTTTCGTCCCCGGCGCCGGGCGCATCAGGCGGTGGAGCAGGCGAAGCGATATATTGCGGAGGGATACGAGTGGGTTGTGGACATGGACCTGGAAAAGTTCTTCGACCGGGTAAACCATGACATTCTCATGGGAAGGCTGGCCAGAAGGATAGGGGACAAAAGAGTCCTTCGGGTCATCCGCAGGTATCTACAAGCTGGGATTATGGTAAACGGGGTGGTACAGGAGCGATGGGAAGGGACCCCACAAGGAGGACCCTTATCCCCGCTGCTCAGCAACATTCTTCTGGATGAATTGGATAAGGAGCTGGAGCGGAGAGGGCACCGGTTCTGCCGGTACGCCGATGATGGGAATATCTATGTCAAATCGAAGCGTGCCGGGGAGCGGGTGTTTGCATCCATCGAGGAGTTTCTATTCAAACGCTTGAAGCTTCGCGTGAATCGGGAGAAGAGCGCAGTTGCCCGCTACCACGAAAGGGGATTTCTGGGATTTAGCTTCACTTCTGGAAAGACCCTGAAGGTCAAAGCGATGGGTAAGTCTTTGGACCGGTTTAAGGAACGGGTCCGGGAGATTACGAGGCGGTCCCGAGGGGTCTCGCTGACGCAGGTTATCGAGGAGTTGCAGAAGTACCTGCGGGGCTGGATCGGGTATTTTCGGCTTGTGGAGACGCTGAGTGTTCTTCAGGATCTGGATGGCTGGATTCGGAGAAGGTTGCGATGTTTCGTGGCTAAGCAGTGGATCAACAACTGCCACACCCGCTATAAGAATCTCATTCGCTTGGGTGTAAATGACGACCAGGCCCGGATGGTTGCGGCATCCCGCAAGGGGCCTTGGGCGTTGTCCAACATGAAACCGTTGAAGATTGCCTTGTCCAATCGGTTCCTTGCTGGGAAAGGATTCTTAGGACTGTTGAATCAGCATCAGGCATTAGGCAAGGCTATGTGAACCGCCGGGTACGGACCCGTATGCCCTGGTGGTGTGGGAGGGCGAAGGTCGTGAGACCTTCCCCTATCCCGATTAAATTTTTTACTGTCCAAGCCTGGCGTTCTGGATCCACATGGGAATAGCTGCGCAGGATTTGTAAATATACCCGGCGCGGATCGGAAACGGCCCGGGCCAGACGTAACGTTTCCGTGAAGGGTATCATATCATCGTCTTTTCCATGGGCAAGGATCAAATCCGCCTTCAATTGATTCATCACGGGGCCAACGGAAAGCGTCTCGATGTAAGCTTGAAGTCCGGGCGGGAGTTTTTGGATTAAATTTTCCGTCTGGCTGGGGTCGGTATGAGATAAAAGCGCCAGAATATTTTTCCCCTCTTTACCTAACAGGGGTAGAAATTGATCAATGGGAGCCTTTTCATCTCGCAGTTTGACTTGTAGAATCTTTTGCAGGATGGCCCGATCCTCTGGGGAAACTATTCGATTGAGGTTATTCG
>JAPLIW010000433.1 GCA_026388915.1 Deltaproteobacteria bacterium | reverse complement strand
CCCCTCCCGGCTGAAAGGAAAGCCCTCGGGGTGGTTCAGGAGATACTGGCAATCTTTGGGGTTCAGATGGAGGATGACCTTGCGGGGTTCCAGGACATACTGAAAGGCGGCCTTCACCGTTTCTTTCACCCATCCCTCCGGCAGGGGCAGATCGTGACGCAGGATTTTTCGGGTGAGGGCAAAGACGAGGCGCACCATCTCGCCCTCGTGCTTCTGGTAGAGATCCCGGCGCAGACGCCCGATCTCCTCCAGGATTTTGCGGAAGGTATCGAGGATCGTCTCCAGTCTCTTCTCCCCCAGTTCCCGTCCGTCCCTCTCCCCCTGGGCGAACCCTTTTTCGTACGCCTCCCGTTCAATCAGGAGCGCCCGGTCCCGGGCCTGCTTCAGGATCTTCTCTTCCATCTCTTTGGCCGCCTGATTCACCTGCCGGGCGTCCTCCGCGGACAGCAGGGGGGGCCACTGGACCTCAAAGGCCGGGGGAGATTCTCCGTCCGGATGCAGGGGGGGGCGGACAAACTCCTGAGGGGTTTCCCCGGAAGGAGAAAACTGGGGAAGGAATACCTTAGACAAAGACGTCCTCCTTGCCTTTCCCGGTCAAGATCGCCTTGCCTTCGGTCTCCAGTCTCTTCCCGATTTTGATGATCGTCTGTTGCGCGGCCTCCACGTCTCTCAGCCGCACCGGGCCCATGACCTCCAGGTCTTCCTTCATCATCTGGGAGGCCCGTTCGGACATGTTCTTGAAGATCCTCTCTTTCAGCTCGTCGGAAGCGGTCTTGAGCGCCGTCTTGAGGGTCTCGCTTTCCACTTCCTTCAGAATGGCCATGATGCTGCGGTCATCCACGCCGATCATATCCTCAAATACGAACATGAGACGCCGGATCTCATCCGCCAGGCCCTGCTGCTGCTCATCCAGGGACTGGAGCACCTGGTTTTCCATGGAGGGATTCATCTGGTTCAGGATTTCCGCCGCCGAACGGATCCCCCCGACTTTTCCCCCCTCCACATTCTCCACCAGGGAAACCTCGTCCTGCAGGATCTGGTCGATCTCCTCCAGCACGGCGGGGGGAACCCTTTCCAGTTGGGCAATACGGTAGAGCACGTCGGTCTGCACCCGGAGCGGGAGTTCGTCCAGGATGCCGGCGGAATGGCCGGCATCCAGGTGGGCCAGCACCACGGCAATGGTCTGGGGGTGTTCATTCCGGATCAGGTTGGCCAGGGTCTTGGAATCCAGTTTGCGGATCTTCTGGAAAAGATTCCACTTTCCTTTGAGGTTGATTTCGTCGATCAAAGCCTGGGCCTTCTCCCCCCGGACGGCTTTGGAGAAGACATTCTTGATGAACTGGCTCCTCTGGCCTTGATTCAGGACCAGGGGGCGGTGGGAAGAAGCCAGGGAGTGATATTCCGCAAAAACCGAATCGAACACCTCGGGCGACAAGGAGAAGACCCGGGACATGGAGGTTCCGAGCTTCTTCAACTCATCCTCGTCCAGGTTCTTGGCGATATCCGCGGCCAGGTCCTCCCCCAGGCTGAAGAGCAGGATCGCCGCCTTCTGCGCGCCGGTTAACGCCTCTGGGGGGGAAGCATTAGGAGTTTTTTCCTTCATTGATCCATCCCCTTATGATTCCCACGGCTTTGGAAGGGTCTCCTTGAACCAGCTGGACCGTCTGCTGCCGGAGGTCCGGAAGTTGGGCCGGCGGGGCCTGGGTGTCCGGAGGAAGGGCGGCAGGCTGGGGGCCCGCCGAGGGCAGGTAAGGAACCCCTTGGGCGTTCAGGGGGGCTCTCCTCTTGATGAGCGGCCGCGCCACGAAGAGGATGAAGAGCGCCGCCAGGATCAGGCTGAGGAGCGGTTTGTAGGCGATGAGAACGTATTCTTTCCAGCCTTCGCCCCCCTCGGCCTTGGCCTCTTCTTCGGCCATGGACCAGCTGAAAGGCATGTTGATCACTTCCACCTGGTCTCCCCGGCCTTCGTCGTATCCGATGGCCTTCTTCACGATGGCTTCGATCCTCTGCATCTCTTCGGCAGACCGGGCCTGGTACTCCCGGCTTTTCTTCCCCTTGGCATCGACCGCCTCTTTGACCGCCCCGTCCACGATGACCGCCGCGGAAATTTTCTTCAGCGTTCCCACCGGGTTCTTGATCCGCTTGTTGACCTTGGAAATTTCATAGTTGCGGACCTCGTTCTGCCGTTCCGCCTGGTTGGACTGGAGGGGACCCGGCTCCCCGGTCCGGGCCCTGGTTTCCTTCGCGGGGGGGGCTTTGGCTTTTTCTTCTCCCGCTTTGGCGCCGGCCTGGCCTTCGGTTCTGGTGCCCGCTACGCCTTTGGCGTTGGAGATCATGGAGGACTTCTCAAAGTTCTTCTGCTCGCTCCGGATCACCGCATTGGGATCGTACTTTTCCTCGGTGATATCGATCTGCTGGAAGTCGATGTCCGCCGAAACCCGGGCGATGGCCTTGTTGAAGCCCAGAATCTCTTCCAGCATTCCCTGGACCTTTTTCTTGATTCCCTCCTCGATGTTCCGCTGGTATTCCAGCTGGCTCGTGGTCATTTGCCCAAAGGCCGTGGACTCGCTCCTCTTAAACAGGATTTTCCCCGAGGTATCGACCACGGTAATGTTTCCCGAGTCCAGTCCCTCTACGGCGCTGGCCAGCAGGTGAACGATTCCTTCCACCTGGGAAGCCTCCAGTTTCAATCCCGAACGGGTCTTGAGGAGGACCGAGGCGCTGGGCTTTTTCTGCTCATCCAGGAAGAGCGATTCCTTGGGGGTCACCACGTGAACCCGGGCCTGCTCCACTTCCTTGATCTGGCGGATGGTCCGGCTGAGCTCTCCCTGGAGGGCTCTCTGGTAGTTCAACTTCTGGACGAAATCGGTGGCTCCCAGGTTGGTCCGGTCGAACACTTCAAACCCGACTCCCCCCCCTTTGGGCAGCCCCTCGGCCGCCAGGGTCAGCCGCACATCGTAAACCTGCTCCCGGGCAACCAGAATGGAAGACCCGTTGGAGGAGAGCTGGAAGGGAATCTTCTTCTCCTTCAGTTTGTTGACCATCTCGCCCGCGTCCTCCTGGGAGAGGTTGCTGAAGAGGACCTGGAACTCGGGTTTGCTGTTCCAGTAAATAAGGGAGCCGAAAAAAATAAGGGAACCGAGCAGCACGGCTCCGATCAGGAGGTTGCGCTTCCTGGCGGGGGAATGGACGAGCTGGGATACTTGATCGAGAACGGGGTTGGCCATCTTTTCAACGCTTCCGGGTTAGATTTGCATCCTCATGATTTCTTCATAGGCGGCCATCATTTTGTTCCGCACCTGGACCATCAGGCGGAAAGAAATGTTCGCTTGCTCCATGGCTACCATGGCCTGATGAACGTCCATCTTTCCGGTGATCATCTCCTGCACGCTGTGGTTGGCTTCTTTGGCGAGCCCGTCCACTTCCTCGATGGACCGCTTCAGGACCTTCTGGAAGTCGGTCAGGATGTTCTGGGCCTCCGCTCGTTCGGAGTCCATTTTCTCACCGGGGAGAGAAGAGATCCTTTGGATCTGCAGATCATTCATCCTGTCACCCTCCTCCGTTTATCGATTGCCGATCTCCAGGGCCTTGACGGTCATCGTCTTGGCGGCATTGAAAGCGGCCACATTGGCCTCAAAGACTCGGGAAGCGGCGAGCAGAGCCACCATTTCTTCCATGAGGTTCACGTTGGGCAGGAGAACCAGTCCGGTCTCGTCCGCATCGGGATGGGAAGGGTCGAAAATCGTTTTCAGGCCTTCGGGATCCTGCACCACCTCCAGGACTTTGACTCCCATGGCTTCCGGCCCCATCCTGCGGGTCAGAAGCTCGGAAAAAGGGGAATCCGAGGGGACGGGCGCGGGAGTCAGGACCGCTCTCTTGCGCAGATAGGGTCCGCCTTCCTCCGTCCGGGTGGTGTGGGCGTTGGCCATGTTCTCGGAGATCACGGTGATGACCGTCCGTTGGGACTGGAGGCCGCTGGCGCTGATTTGCAGGGAATGGAACAGGTTCATGGTCTACCTCGTCTCGGTCACCGAAACTTTCAGGGCTTCGAACTTCTTGATCAGCGATTGAATGCCGGCCTGGAACATGAGGTTGTTTTCCGCCAGCTTGGCCATCTGCTGATCGATATCCACCCCGGGGGCCGGAGCCATTTCGATGAACTGGGAAAAATCCGTCCTCTCTTCCTCCAGGGTGGGCAGATGGTGCGGATGGGTTCTCTTCAGCGGAAGAACCGACGGGCCCTCCAGGGAATGCTCAAAGACCTTCTGGAAGGGCAGGTCCTTGGAAACATAGTCCGGGGTCTCCACATTGGCGATGTTACCGGAAACCACCTGGTGGCGAGCGGCCCGGATGTCCAAGGACCGCTGGACCAGGCCCATGGTCTTGTCAAACAGCTTTTTCCCGATCTCAAACTGGTTCATGGTAAGGCTCAGTTAGCAATATCCGTGCCAAAAGGTTTTCGGAAATCAGGAACGCCCTTCCGCAGGCAGACCTCTCCTGTATTCATTGAGCTTATTCCTCAGCGTGCGGATGCTGATGCCCAGCATTTTGGCCGCATGGGTCCGGTTTCCCTGCGTTTTTTCCAAGGCCCGGGATATTAATCTCTCCTCCATATCCCTCAGACACAGGGAGGAGAACTCCGTTCCCCCTGCCTCCGGCTCTTTGGCCGAACCCGGAGCGGCGGAAAAATCGGCCACGTCCAGGGTGGGCTGGGAGGAAATCAGAACCGCCCGTTCCAGCGCGTTCTTCAATTCCCTCACGTTTCCCCGCCATTCCTGGGATTTGAGCCAGGCCATGGCCCCCTCGGAAAGGGAACGGAACGGCCTCTTGTTTTCCCCGGCAAACTTCTTGAGAAAATGATTCGTCAGGAGTTCGATGTCCCCCGGCCGCTCGCGCAGCGGGGGCAGGGCGATTTGGATGACCTGGAGGCGATAATAGAGATCCTCCCGGAACTGACCCTTTTTTACCCACGCTTCCAGATCCCGATTGGTCGTGGCGATGACCCGGATATCGATGGGAATGGGACGACTCCCCCCGATGCGGTCCACCTCATTTTCCTGGAGGACCCGGAGAATCTTGGCCTGGAGGAAGGGGTTCATCTCACTGATCTCATCCAGGAGAAGGGTGCCCCGCTGGGCCAGCTCGAATTTTCCGATTTTTCGGGCGATGGCCCCGGTGAAGGCCCCTTTTTCATGGCCGAAGAGTTCACTCTCCAGCAGAGTTTCGGGCAGCGAGGCGCAGTTGACCGCCACGAAAGGCCCTTGATTTCTCTGGCTCTGTTCATGAATGTACCGGGCCAGAAGCTCCTTTCCCGTCCCGCTCTCTCCCTGGATCAAGACGGTGGCCTTGCTCTGGGCTACCTTCCCGCAAAGGTGAAGGATTTCTTTCACTCCCCGGTCCTGGGTGATGATGGGAATCGAGGAGCCGGGGGCCTGGCCTCCCGGGTCCGCGGTTTGATCCGGCGGTCTCCGGCGGAGGGCGTTTTCGATTCCTCCTTCCAGAACCTCCAGGGAGAAGGGTTTCAGGAGGTAGTCATAAGCCCCTTTCCTCATGGCCTCCACCGCGTTCTGGACGCTTCCATAGCCGGTCATGAGGATGACCGGGGTGGAAACCGAATGGTCCTTCATATGCTCCAGGAGCTGCAGCCCATCCATATCGGGAAGGCGGATGTCCGACACCACCAGGTCAAAGGCCTTCTGTTTGAAGAGCTTCAGCGCTTTCTCCGCGTTTTCCGCCAGCTCGAGGGAATAGCCGTTCTGCGAAAGGCCTTCCAGCAGCACTTTCCCCAATTCCGGCTCGTCTTCGACGATCAATATGGGTCTTCGGTTCATGAAGAAACTTGAGAAAGAATTTTTTCCGCTAAGAGCCAAGGGGACGAATCGCCCGTATAGAAAAGACATTTCAGCAAGACCTATGCCGCCGGGCGATAAAATAAAATTGATTTATTTCTGGTGGTTACGATATTTAAGGATGGCGAAAAAATGTCAAAAAATGATTAAACGTCACATTTTTGACTATATCGGGGGGTGATTTGATAAGGGAAAAGGGATCGAGAAGGGAAAATGGAGAACCACCGCGGGATTGGAGATTGGGTTTTACATTCCCCAATCCGCAATCCGGCCCGCACTGCGTGGAGTGCAGGTTAATTATCACAATGTTTTTAATTGTCCGGCCGCTGTAGGTTCTGGCGCTTGATCTTCTCGATGAGCGTGGTGCGGTTCAAATTCAGGAGACGGGCGGCTTTGTTCTTCACCCATCCCGTCTTGACCAGCGCCTGCAGAATCAGGTTCCGTTCAAACTCATTGACCGCTGTATCCAGCGAGATTCCTTCCTCGGGAATCTCCAGGACCTGCGCCGGCTCGGGTTCGGGCAGGAGGTGAAACTTCTCCGGCAGGTCCTGGGCGGCGATGAGGTCATGATCGACGAGAATGACCACCCGCTCAACGGTATTCTCCAGCTCCCGGACGTTGCCCGGCCAGTCATAGCGGACCAGGGCTTCCATGGCTTCGTCGCTGAATGCCCGGATTCTTTTCTTCTTGCTCCGGTTGAAATGCTCCAGGAAATGGTGAACCAGGAGCGGGATGTCGGACTTCCGTTCCCGGAGCGGGGGGATGCGGATGGGAATCACGTTCAACCGGTAGTACAGATCTTCCCGGAATTTCTTCTGGGCCACGGCCACTTTCAAGTCTTGATGGGTGGCGGCGATGATGCGGATGTCCGTCTTGATGGTCTTCACCGCTCCCACCCGCTCGAACTGCCGTTCCTGCAGCACCCGCAGCAATTTGCTCTGCAGGAGGGGGTTCATATCGCCGATTTCGTCCAGAAACACGGTGCCGCCGTTGGCCAGTTCGAACCGCCCGATGCGGGTGCGGATGGCGTTGGTGAAGGCCCCTTTCTCGTGCCCGAAGAGCTCGCTTTCCAGAAGCTCGCTCGGAATGGCGGCGCAGTTCACCGGGACAAAGGGCCGGTCCCTCCGGTAGCTGTTGTAGTGGATGGCCTTGGCGATGAGCTCTTTGCCCGTGCCGCTATCGCCCAGGATGAGAATGGTGCTGTCCGTGTCGGCCACCTTCTCCACGATCTCGAAGACCTTCTGTATCCGCTCATGATCGCCGATGATGTTTTCGAACCGGTATTTCTTCTTCAGCTGGTTCTTCAGGTTGAGGTTCTCCATCTTGAGGTTGCGGTAATCCAGGGCCCTCTTCAGGGACACCAGGATTTCATCCATCTTGACCGGTTTGGTCAGGTAATCAAAAGCCCCCGCCTTGATGGCCTCCACCGCATTCTTCACCGTTCCGTAGCCGGTCAGGATGATACAGATTGATTCCGGCGAGTGATTCAGGGCGAATTCCAGGACCTTCATTCCGTCGATGCTGGGCATCTTCATGTCGGTAAGGATCAAGTCATAGGCTTTCTTCTCGATCATCTCGATGCCGGTGGATCCATCGACCGAAGTGTCCACTTCATACCCTTCGGCCCTGAGGCATTCTGAAAAAAGGGTCAGGATTTCAGGTGAGTCATCGATGACCAGAATTTTTTCACCGCTCATCTTTTCTCCCTCGGTTGGAGTTTGCCTTTATTTTAGAACATGTCAAATTTCCTGTCAATTTTTATTTTGCTTTGGATTTGAATTATTCTGAAGACTTAGAATTGATTGCGGAGATCTTTTCTGAAAAATGGGGTGGAGGGGGGAAAGGAGAGGAGGAGACAATGTTCAAAAAATGGACATTCCCTTACCGACCGGATAGAGAGTAAAAAGGGAGAAAGGGGTTAAAAAGGATTAACGGGTTCGTCGATCGATGATGATATTTCGCAACATCTCCCAGGATTTATCTTCTTTCTCTTTCTCTTCCTGCCGGGCCTTCTTTTCTTCCTCCGGGGTGGTGACGGAATAGTAGACTCGATCTTTTCCCCCGTCGTCGCGGGGAACCTCCTGCGAGCCCAAGCCCCCAGAAGGCTCAGGAAGGGCCTTCTCGGGTTCGGAATTCTTCGGCCCCTCCGGAGGGTCGGCGTGAGCCGGCGGAAGAAGATTCCCGCTCTCCGGGGAAAAGAGAGCCGAAGCGATTCCCAGGAAGGCCAGAAGCCAGATTTTTTTCAAATGCCCTCTCTCCCTGCGCCCTCACCCCGCGCTCGCTAACGGGTCCGGGGTTGAGGGGAAGGTCATTCAGTCCCCGCTTGGATGGATGGAGATTCCGGGGTATCGCCCCGGTGGAGAATCATTCCTTCCCGGGAAAAATCTTTTCAGATGTAATCTCCCCGGTTGAATTTCTCAATCTCCAGGGAAGAAAGGATTCCCGCCTCCGTCAGGATTTCCCGCAGCGGGTCCGAAGGGGACATTTTTTCAACCCACTGGTCCAGGCTTCTCATTTCCTCCGCCAGGGACTGAACCAAAGGATGGATTTCCCGCAGGGTGGTCCGGGGATTCTCCATCGCGCTCTGGTATTGCTCCAGCAGGTCCAAAGCCTTTTCCGCGGCCCGGGTTCCCTGAAGGCGGAGGGGAGAAGAATCCTCGGTTCCGTTCAGCCAATTCACTGGCAGGACCCCTTCGGGCAGGATTTCGGGCCCTCCCGCGGCTCCTCGCGGGGCGGCCGCGTTGGTTTCTTCCAGATTCGATTGGGCTTCCTGGAGTATTTTCTGAAAGTCAAACCCGCCCTCTTCTTCCTTTTTCCCTTTTTTCCCGGCAATCGCGGATAGGGCTCCGCCCTGAATCTCCTTCACATCCATAGAATCATTCCTCCTGTAATATCCATCTGCTTTATAGGAATGCAAAATTAATGCCCCGGCCGGGGTGAATTTCCCTTCCCCGGGGCCGGGCCAAGCGCTATCCAAAAGAATTGAATTTCAAAGGGAAAAAACAGGGCGGATTATTTTTCATCGGCTACCTGGACGATGAGCGGGGGAGCCCCTCCGGGGAAGTTCGCCCTCCCCGCGATTGGACACTGGGCAATTTTTGCCGGGTGGGGGGGTTACTGGAACAGGAATTCATCAAAATAGATCTGTTTGATCATTCCGCCCACGGGTGTCTTCTGGGCTTTCGCCAGGATTTCCTTGCGGATCTCCTCCTTGGTTTGAGGGTTCTGCATGTCGGCCAGTTTTTTGTCCCCCAGAGTCAGGATCACCATGTCCGTAAGCCAGGGGATCTGTTGCTGCACCTCCTCGACCCACTCCATCCTGCCCAGTTCCAGGATGATGGTAGTCTTCAGATAATGCCGGCCGCTGGGCTCGTTTAAGTTCACCACCAGCGGACTCATCTTGATGATCGGGCCCAGCCACGAGGCCTTCGCAGTTCCCGCTTCGGCTTTCTTCTCACTGGCGATCCCCGGGGAGATGTCCCCGCCGGGAAGGGACATGACCCCGACCCATGCGGCCAGCCATAATAGACCCACCCTGGTCCGAAAAGTTCTTCCTTTTGTTGGAGCCTGAAAAATCCCGATCGATAGCTTCATGAAAATTTCCCTCTAGGCTGAAATTGAATAAGAAAGGTCCCTTCTCCCCGGGCCTTCGCTCACGGAACGTTCAGAAATCCTTCCACCTTTTTCATGCGGCTTTCCAGGTCGATGATCACTTCTTCGAGGTCTTGCTCCTTCAGGGCATACTGCTCCATGACCTCCTTATAGGCGTGGTAGGACAGCCCGTCGGCCCCTCCCCCGATTCCAGTCATCAGGGCCACCACATCGCACAGATAGGCCAGAGACACCAGGTCCTGGAATTCCGGGGCCAGAAAGGGGGTATGATGATAACGGATTCCGGCAACGATATCCGGGGGAAACTTCCAGTTCTCCGCAATCTTTCCCCCCAGCTCCGCGTGGTCGATGCCCAGGGTCGCTTTTTCCGCTTCGAGAAAAGACAGGTTTTCCTCCTGAACCCGCCTCCGGATCTCTTCGAAATGCTCTCTTACAAATCCCGCGAGAACCACTTTTCCCACATCGTGCAGCAGAGCCGCGGTAAACTGGATGGGGGATTTTTTCTGGTTCAGCCGGTCGGCCAGGATCTGGGACAGAAGGGCGCAGGCTACCGAATGCCGCCAGAGCTCCCCGTTCTGCAATTGATATCCCTGGCAGGCCTGGAAGAAGAGAAAGGAGGTTCCCCGGGTGAGAATGATTTCTACCAGGTTGTTGAACCCGATCCGCACCAGGGCTTCCGCTAGAGAGTGGACCGGCCGGCGCAGGGAAAAATAGGCGGAGTTGCACACCATCAGCACGTTGGCGGTTACCGACTGGTCATACTGGATCACTTCCACCACGTCCCGGGCGGATGTTTTGGGGTCTTCCACGAGCTGCAACACCCGCTGGATCACTGCCGGGAAAGGGGGCAGTTGCGTCACCGACTGCAGAACCACTTCCACGAGATTCATAAGTTTTTCTCCCCGTCCCCCGAAGACTTCACCCAAACTCTACCCGACACCACCTCCAGGCGAACCGTGCGGTTAACCTGGCCCCCCACCATTTCTGCCTGAATGAGGACGTTGTTCGCCCCGAGGATCTTCCTCAGGGCCATGTAGTTCCGTTTTCCAATGTTGAAATACCCCGAATCATCCAGCAGCTGGGCTCCTCCGGCCATCTTGACCTGCATCCTTCGCTTATCGCCCCCCAGCTGATAGACCTCCTGGAAAAAAAGAGGAATCCCCGTGTCGGCAAACATGAAGGGGTTGCTCTGGGCCTTCTCGGGGTTGGTGGAGGATTCGGGAAGCATGTAGTGAAGAAGTCCTCCCACCCGGCTCACCGGGTCATAGACCGTCAGGCCGATGCAGGACCCCAGGGCGTAGGTCACAATCGTGACCTTCGGATCATTGGAAACCTGCATGCCACCCATCCCGACGATCAGGTTCATTTCTCTTTGCGGTATACAGCCGGCTTAACATATCGAAACGAATGTTGGATTCCGGCCAGGCTCTCGGAATGCCCGATCAAGAGCGCCCCTCCCGGGGTCAGGTTGTGGTAAAGCCGCGTCAGCAGATCCGCCTGGGTGGGTTTGTCGAAATAGATCATTACATTCCGGCAAAAAATGCAATCCAGGGGCTCGGCAAAGGAAAAAGCTTCCATCAGATTGAGACGTTCGAAGGAGATATATTTCTTCAACGAGTCTTTTACCCTCACATCCCCTTCCCAATCATTTTCGCCTTTTAAAAAATATTTCTTCCAGAGAGGAGAAGAAAGGGAGTGGATTCTTTCCTGGGGGTAAATCCCCGCCGAGGCCACCTTCAGCACCTTGCTGGAAAGGTCGGTGGCGATGATCCGAAGGTCCCAGGTTTCCGGATGGTCCAGGTTCTCCATCAAGGCAATGGCCAGGGAATAGGGTTCTTCGCCCGAAGAACAACCTGCGCTCCAGAACCGGAGCTTTCTTTGGCGGTATCCCCTCCGGGCGGCCATCTCGGGAAGGAACTCGGCCTTCAGGTAATCGAAGTGCTGCGGCTCCCGGAAAAAGCCGGTGAAGTTGGTCGAGACCGCGTCCAGCAGCCGGACCAGTTCCTCCCCGGAGGAATCCTGCACCACGTGCTCATAATAATCCCGGAAAGAAGGAAAGGACCCTTTCCGGATCACTTTTCCCAGCCGGGCCTTCAGCAGCTCCTTTTTGCCGTCGGTCAGGTTGATTCCGCAAACCTCGTAGACCAGGCGGCTGATGCTGCCGAAATCCGCATCGGTCATTTCCACCGGATGGAAGGCGTTTAGCTGGGGAGGCAAAGTTCTATTCACCCTCTCTAATCGGTCTTGGGTCCAGGTCCCACTCTCTGCTCAAAGAGATGGTCAAGCTCAATTTTCCTGAACCTCCAGTGCTTTCCCACCTTCGCTCCGGGAATTTCCCCATTATGGGCCAACTTATACAGCGTCGAGACCGGAACTTTGAGATAATCGGCTGCTTCCCGGATGTTGAGGATCTCGTCGGAGACCATCTTTCCCCTTATTGTTGGATTTTTTCCAATCTTCTGACTTCTTCTCTTTTGCCAACAGGTTTATCGTCAAAAATCTCCGGGACTTGAGGCTGCCCGGCAGATTTCCTCCCTTGTTTAAACCCCTGGAAATCCATCCTATTTTATTACCCGGTGGAGCAGGTTCCTCTGTTTTTCGAAAATATGCCGGTTGAATTCCTTTTTGTTGGCTTCGGGGAACTCCAGGAACTCCAGGGCATAAAAGGTTTGCCCTTGGAAAAAATCCGGCTCCGCCCTTATCACCACCGCCAGGGGAACGGAAACCTTGAGAACCTCCTTCCTTTCCGGAATGCATAATCTCAGGCTTTTGAGTTGGTCCCCCGGCTTCAGGCTTTTCAGGCTTACTTCTTTGTTGATTAAGAAAGCGACGCCGCCCAGGCTGTAGTCCTTTACGGTCCCTTTCTCCTCCTTCCCCGGGTCCCCCGGGAAGAAGATCTCCGTTCCCACGGGGGCCCGCAGGCGGAAGAACTTCCTTTTTTGTTGCCTTTGAATTTTTTCGGGAATTTCCACCCAGATGCCCCGGGTATCAACCTGGGAGACCCGGGAGAGGAAACTGCAGGGAACTTCGTCGTTCTCCAGGTATTCGATCAGGACCTCCTGGCGGTGGGAGGTGGAAAGGACCTCCTCGAAATCCTGAACGTGATCGAGCAGCAGGAGAATTCCTTCTCCATCTTCTTTGATTTTCGACAGCGAGGTGAGCCAGGAGTAGGGGGTCCGGGAGATCTCCATCTTGCACCTCTGCCCGGAACGGATCAGATTCTGCAAGGTTTCCTTGACTTCCGGTCCGCGAATGATTTCGGCAGATGAATCCATGCTTGCAGGATCGACCTCTTCTCCCCGGAGGGGGGCCTCAAATGAAAATCCCTAGAAATTACCTTCCTCGGGGGCCATGGCCTGCTTCGGGCTCAGCTTG
>JAPLIW010000786.1 GCA_026388915.1 Deltaproteobacteria bacterium | reverse complement strand
GCCATCTTCAAAGCCGCCCTGTCCGTCAAGCGGAACGTGATCTGCCTGGCCCATGGCGGCCCGATCGAGGGACCGGAGGCCACGGAATACATCTACCGGCATACCCAGGCCGTGGGGTTTGTGGGCGCTTCTTCCATCGAACGGATCCCGGTGGAAACGGCAATTCGAAAGACGACGGAGATGTTCAAGGCCCAAAGGATAAAACAGCGGAGAGCGTAGAGCAAAGAGCGAAGAGATAAAAGCCTTAAAACATAAGACGGTTTTATCTTTCACTCTCTGCTCTCTGCTCTCTGCTCTTAGCTCCCTGCTCCATGCCCTTTTTGCCATGCGCTATGCGCTATGCGTTTTTGTCCCATGAAACGTTTTATCCTCATCATTGGCACCTTTGACACCAAGGCCGAAGAATTGAGCTTCGTCAAGGATCAGATCTCGGCCAGGGGGCTCACAAGGCGCGGCGAAGATCACCCGCGAGCTTTTCGATAAAGGAGAAATCTCCGGCGTCATTTCCCTGGGGGGCGGTTCGGGAACGGTCATCGGGACGAGTGCGATGAGGACTCTTCCGGTGGGAATTCCCAAGGTCATGGTGTCCTCCATGGCCTCGGGAAACATGCGCCCATACGTGGGAACCTCGGATATCACCATGATGTATTCGGTGGTGGACATTTCCGGGCTCAACCGGATCAGCCGGCGAATCCTGAGCAATGCGGCCCTGGCCGTCTGCGGCATGGTAGAGGGAGGGAAGGAAGCTGTTTCTGCGGGACTTCCCCTCATCGCCGCTACCATGTTCGGAGTGACCACCCCCTGCGTCACGGAGGCCAAACGGGTTCTGGAAGGGAGGGGCTACGAGGTGCTGGTCTTCCATGCCAACGGGCCCGGGGGCATGGCCATGGAACAGTTAATCGGCGAGGGACAAATTCAGGCGGTGCTCGATATCACCACCACGGAATTGCCCGACGAACTCTGCGGGGGCAAGGGCAGCGCCGGCCCCCACCGCCTGGAAAAGGCCGGAGAAATGGGGATCCCCCAGGTGGTGGTTCCGGGGGCCATGGATATGGTTAATTATTTCCCCGACGCCATCCCTCCCCAATTTCGCAACCGCCTTCTCCACGTTCACAATCCGGCTACCACCCTCATGCGCACCAGCGAGGAGGAAAACCGGCTGCTTGCCGAGATCATGGCCCGGAAGCTCTCCCGGGCCAAGGGCCCGGTGGTTGTTTACATCCCCCTCCGGGGATTTTCGGCCGTCGATGCCCCCGGGCAACCCTTCTTCGATCCTGCCGCCGACCGAGGCTTTGTTGAAGCCCTGAAAAATAACCTCCCCGCGCGCATCCCGGTCATTGAAAAGGAATCCCACATCAACGACCCCTCCTTCGCCCGCGAGCTGGCCCAGGTCCTTCTCGAATTATTGGGGAGATGATCGGGGGCAGGTTCTGCCTGTTTTTTCCCAACCGGTTTCGTGCTATATTCCCCGCACGGGCCGCGATCGAGGTATCCCGAAATTGTCAAGTTCCTGCCCCCTCCACCAGGGTTCGGGGGGAGGGCCCAAGGAAATGAAGCCATCAGGGGAGAAGAATCTATGAAGGCAGCCGTTTTACATGGGGCCGGCGAAATCAGGACGGAGAATGTGGCCGATCCTGTCCTGGAGGCTCACGGAATTATTATTAAGGTCGAGGCATGCGGGATATGCGGGTCCGACCTGCATGTTTATAAACAAAGCGGAAAGGAAGGAACCATATTCGGACATGAATTCAGCGGCGTTGTCGCCGAAGTGGGAGATAAAGTCACCGGCATTTCACCGGGTGAACGGGTTACCGCCGTTGGTTTCCGTCCCTGCGGGAAGTGCTTCTGGTGCCGGCAGGGGAAATCCCACCGCTGTTCCGATATGGCCCTGCTCGGGTACCAGTTTCCCGGAGCCATGGCCGAATACATCGCTGTTCCTTTCGCAAACCCCGGCCGTAATGTTTTCCGGCTTCCCGATGAATTGAGTTTTGAGGACGGCGCCTCCGTGGAACC
>JAPLIW010000237.1 GCA_026388915.1 Deltaproteobacteria bacterium | reverse complement strand
TACCCCCTGATCGAAGGGAAAACGGTCCGCGTCCGGACTCCCCAAAGAGTGGCGGATGAGGCCGAAGCCTTAATCCGGCAAGGGGTGGAGAATATTTTCATCGTGGACAACATCTTCAACTTCCCGGAGAGCCATGCCCGGGCGGTCTGCCGGGTTTTCATCGAGAGAGGACTGCCTCTCCAATGGAGCTGCTATGCTCATCCGGGCTACTTCAGCCGCCCCCTGGCGGAGGATATGAAAAAGGCCGGCTGCACGGGGGTGGAGTTCGGGACGGATTCGGGTTCGCCCCAAGTCCTGGCCAACTTGGGAAAGCATTTTGTTCCCGATGACATTCGACAGGCGACCCGTTCCGCCCGGGAGGCCGGGCTGGAAGTGTGCCACAGCCTCTCCCTGGGAGCCCCCGGCGAAACCGAGGAGACCCTGGAGGAGACCTTTCGACTGATGGAGGAAATCTCCCCCACCGCCGTGGTCGCCATGGTCGGTCTCCGGATTTTCCCCGGCACCGGCCTGGCCCGGCAGGCGGAGGCCGAAGGTCTGCTGCCCCCGGCAACCGATTTTCTGGAGCCTGTTTTCTACCTCGCGCCGGCGGTGAAAGATGGGATTGTGGAAATCGCCCGCCGGCGGGCCGCTCTTCATCCCAACTGGATCTTTCCGGGCCTGAGCATCAATGTTTCCCTCCGTCTCCAGTCGAAGCTGCGGAGAATCGGGGTCAAGGGTCCCCTCTGGGAACATATGAAGATCCTGCGGGAACGGGGAAGAGCCAGGGGAGGAACCCTTGTCTGAGACGGCCTTCCTCTTTCCCGGTCAGGGGTCTCAGTCCGTGGGAATGGTTGAGGGACTGGCACCCTTTCCGGAGGCCAGAGAGATTTTCCAACAGGCCAGTCGGGCCCTGGGATTTGATCTTTTCGAACTTTGCCTCCGTGGCCCGGAAGAAGAGCTTTCTCTGGATTTCAACGCCCAGGTGGCCGTCCATGTGACCAACTGCGCCTATGCCTCGCTCCTGAAGAAAATGAACCATGTTCCCAGGGTGGCCAGCGGTTTCAGCCTGGGAATCTTCTCCGCGCTGGCGGCCGCCGGTTCCCTCACCTTCGACCAGGGGCTGGAGGGGGTGATCATCGCGGCGGAGAAAATGTCCGCCGAAGGACTTAAACAGCAGGGCGCCATGGCCGCAGTCATCGGGCTTTCGGAGAAGGAAGTCCAGGAAGTTTGCCGGGAGGTGGCTCAGGCCTACGTGGCCTCGGTCAACACCGCCCAGCAGGTGGTAATCTCCGGGCAGGAAGAAGACGTGGAGAAGGCGATCCACCTCTGCGTCGTAAGGGGGGCGCTGCTGGTCAAGCGGCTGCCCATCGGCTGGGCCATTCACTCTCCTTTGATGGAAAATGCCTCCCGGGCATTTGCCCGGGAGATCTCCGGGTGGAAGGTGAAACCGCCGACTTTTCCGGTTCTGAGCTACCTCCGGGGTGAGTATTTGCGGAGTCCGGAGGACATCAGGGAGGAACTGACCGCCCAGTACTGCCGCCCCAATTACTGGCACAAAGTCTTGCTCCGGATGACGGAGGAGGGGATTGGCACCTTCATCGAGGTCGGTCCTGGAAACGTGCTCACCCAGATGGTGAGGTGGGTGAACCGGACGGCCCGTACAATCACCGCTCAGGAGATCCTGGAAAAAGGAGCTCCAAATGCGGAATGCGGAATTCGGAATGCGGAATAAAAAAATCACAATCTCAAAATGCAAATCCCGACTCATTGCTGGAATTCCAATGTATTTTATGAATTTGGAATTTTGGTCATCGGATTCTGTTGGTGGTTGGATGATTTTGCATTCGGCATTCCGAATTCCGCATTCCGCATTTTAAAGGTTGGTTTACCGATGAACTTTCAAGATCAGGTGGTTTTGGTCACCGGCGGCTCGCGGGGGATCGGCCGGGCGATCTGTCTGGCCTTCAGCCGGAGGGGGGCTCAGGTGGTCATTAATTTCGGCCATGATGAAGAGGCCGCACGGCAGGTGGAATCGGAGGTTCAGAAGGCCGGGGGGAAAGCGCAGTCCTTGAAAGCCGACATCACCCGCAAGGAGGATGTGGACCGGATGTTCAAGGAGATCCTGGACCGGTTCAGCCGTCTCGATGTGCTGGTCAACAATGCCGGAATCATCCGGGATACTCCCCTCATGCTCATGTCGGATAAGGATTGGGACTCCGTCCTGGAAACCAACCTGAAGGGGACCTTTTACTGCTGCCGGACGGCGCTCCGGCCCATGATCGGAAAAAGACGGGGAAGAATCATCAACCTGGTCTCCCCCAGCGCGATTACCGGCAGGGCGGGCCAGACCAACTACGCGGCCTCCAAGGGAGGGGTGATCAGCCTGACCAAGTCCCTGGCCCGGGAGGTGGGTTCTCTGGGGATCCTGGTGAACGCCGTCTGCCCCGGGATCATCCAGACGGAGATGATCGAGAAGCTCGACGACAGGGTGAAAAAGGAGTTTTTAGGATTGATTCCTCTAAAAAGATTCGGCAGCCCGGAAGAGGTGGCCGCCCTCGTTCTCTTCCTGGCCTCCGACGAGGCATCCTACATAAACGGGCAGGTCATTTGCGTGGACGGGGGAATGGTGTAGAATAGGCAAAGCGCAGAGCGCAAAGAGCATAGTGTGAAAAAGAAATTTCTTTGTTTGGGGGTTTACTCTATGCTCTATGCTCTATGCTCTATGCTCTATGCTCTATGCCCTATGCTCTATGCTCTATGCCCTATGCCCTATGCTCTCTGCTCTTTGCGTCTTTATCGGAGGACGGATGGCTGAGGATCTGGTTCTGGAACTCAAAAAGCTGATCATCAACACCCTGAAGCTGGAAGACATCACCCCGGAGGACATCGAAGACGAGGCGCCCCTCTTCGGCGAGGGGCTGGGTCTGGATTCGATCGACGCCCTGGAGCTGGTCGTCGCCCTGGAGAAAACCTACAACGTCTTCATCCCCGATTCCGAGGTGGGGAAGAAGGTGTTCCGGTCGGTGAATACTCTTGCTGAATTTGTAAAAACGCATAGGACATAGCGCAGGGCGCATGGGGTACCGAGAATAAATGTAGGGGCGGTTCGCGAACCGCCCCTGCGGTGCTACCGTTATGAAATACGAAGAAACCGAAATCCGGGTCCGGTTCAACGAAGTGGATTCTTGGGGGATCGTTTGGCACGGTCATTTCATCGCCTGGTTCGAGGTGGGGCGGATGGACCTCTTAAGTAAGTTTCAGCTCCAGCCTCAGGACTTCGCCCAATTGGGCTACATCGCCCC
>JAPLIW010000314.1 GCA_026388915.1 Deltaproteobacteria bacterium | reverse complement strand
CGACAAGAAGCCCTGGAGGCGAAAAAAATACCCCCCCCTACGGGAGAGGTCACCGAAGTAAAAAAGGATTCCCCTCCACCCGTAAAGCGGCCCATGCCGAAACTCGAGGGACAAGCCATTCAGGTGAAGGAAGGCTGGACTCTTTCTTCAGTCGCCCTGCAGTATTTTTCAGGAATCAATAATAGTCTCCTGGATTTCATGCTGGAAGCCAATCCTGAGATCACGGACATAAATTTGATCTTTTCCGGGCAAAAGATTAAAATCCCCCCTATCACCGAGGAGACTCTTCTCCACCGGGGTTCGGATAACCGGTATCAGGTCTATTTGGGGACCTTCGCCACCGCCCAGGAGGCGGGTCGGTATAAAGATGAACCGGCCCTGAAACAAAAGAGTCTGAAAGTTATGTCCCGCCGGGTATCTCCGCGGGAGGCCTGGTACAGGATCGTGGCGGGACCTTTTCAAACCAGGGAAGAGGCCCTGGAATCCATCCAAACCCTGAAAGCAAAAAAGCTGTTGCCCCTCCTCGACTGCCTTCCGAGGAAAACAGGCTGATTTTAAAGCCGGAGGGTCTTTTTCGTAAAGCCTTCTGACATCTCCGATCTGTCCTGGGCGCTCTGCCCGTGGCTATCGATTCATTGGTTACGAGGAACCAGGAACCAGGCTCTTGCTTATGTATCCAACTCTGGAATTCGCGGCCATCTCATTCTCTTTGATTTTCTTTATCGTCGACCCCTTGGGTAACGCCCCGATTTTTTTGTCGATCACCGGAGGGAAGAGCCCTGCGGAAAGAAACCGGACGGCTTTGCGGGCCAGTCTGGTTACCTTTCTGATTCTGCTGATTTTTGCCTTTGTGGGCGAATGGATCCTGCGGCTGCTCCGGGTGACCATCAGCTCTTTTCAAATCGCCGGCGGGATCTTGATCTTCATCATTGCCCTGAGCATGCTCCAGGCCCGCAGGTCCCGGGCCAAGTCAACTCCCCGGGAAGAGCATGAGAAGCATGAGGGAGAAGACGTGGCCGTATTCCCCCTGGCCATTCCCATGCTCAGCGGCCCAGCGGCCATCACCACGGTCATGGTTTTGATCAACCTCTCCACCTCCCTGACCCAAAGGGCTCTGGTGATCCTGGCCATCTTCCTGACCTGCCTGCTCACCTACCTGATTTTGAGAGCCTCCGGGCGCGTGCTGAATCTCCTGGGCCAGACCGGCATCAACGTCCTCACCCGCCTCATGGGCCTGCTCCTGGCGGTCATCTCCGTCCAGTTCGTCATCGACGGGGTCAAGGAGGTTTTCCTGCAGATCGCTTCCGGAAAATAGCCCTTCCGGATCCTTTCTTTTTTCGGCCACGGACTGTTTGAATGATCGGCCATAGCCTTTAATGGCAACATTGCAAGCCTGACCCTTTTTCTACAAAAGAAGAAGGGGGTGGATCTGCCACCTGGCGGTAAGAAGATCCACCCCCCGGGGAGAGAGGTTCTACTTCCTCAATTTCGCGGGAGGGATGTAATTCTGGGGGAGCGGCTTTCCGTTTTCATCTACCACCCAGGCCGTTTTCCCGTCTTTCTGGTACTGCGCCTGGAATAGCGGCCAATATCCGGGGTAGATTTTCCAGGGATTTTCCGGATCACACATGATGCGGGAATGGAAAAAAGGCTTGATGCGTTTGGTTTGATATTTCATCTTTCCCAAGGAGTAGACGGTTTCCACATCCTCCATGCCTTTGATCAGGTTTTCCATATTCTCCGTTCCGCCGGCCTTCTCGATGGCGGCCTTAAAATGATAGATGTCGGCATAGGCGATGTGGACATGGATTTGCAGCGGGATCCCCAGCTTTTTCCCCAGGGCGATGAAGGGTAGGGTCTTTTCCGTGTAGGGAATATCTCCCTCGCAGAACATCGAGATACATCCCAACCCCTTCCCGCCGGTCATCCTCCAGAAATCATGGGTCTGGGCGACCCCGCCGTAGAGAACCGAGGGAATATTCTTGGCCGCTGAATCGGACCATTGTTTGGCATAGACCTCCGTGTCCGTAAACCAGGAGCTTACAAACCAGATTACATCCGCCTTCTTGGTGGCGATTTCCTGCAAAATGGGCAAATACATTGTCCCCCGCGCCTTGACGGGTTTGCTGTAAACGACCTCCATGCCGTATTTCTGCTTGGCCGCCTCTTCCCAGGTCGGGAGCTTGAGGTAGTCAATCCCTTTGCGCCACATCTGGGTCCAGGCCAAGTCTTCCCAGAGGAAAGCAACCTTCTTGGCTTTCATAATTCCTTTAAAGATATTGTTAAAATAATTATCGAGCCAGGCATAGTGGGCGGGTTCCGGATCCCAGTCCCGAAAGCAGAATTTGTACTTCTCATAGTTGTCTACCACCTTGGCCGTCAATTCCGCGGCCATGGGGCCATTGAAGATAAGGATGTGGGGATACTCTTTGTAGAGAGCGGCTGAATTCTCCTGGGCCGCCAGGCAAATCTCGGACCGCCCTTCTACGGAGACAAAGCTTGCCTTGTTCTCCATGATGAGCCGTCTGGCCGCCTCGACGGAAAGAGAGGTGTCTCCCTTGCCATCGAGGACCACATACTCCACCGGCCGGCCCAATATGCCCCCGGCCTTGTTGATCTCCTCCACGGCGTATTTCTGGATGTCCATACAGGGCTTGGT
>JAPLIW010000160.1 GCA_026388915.1 Deltaproteobacteria bacterium | reverse complement strand
GGCTTCCGCGGCCTTCTGGCAGAGGAAAAAGACAAATTCCAGCTCGGTCCCGATATGATCATCCGGAAACGAACGGTCGGGGTGGACCACCAGCCCTGCTTCCATGTATTTTTTGCGGACCGCCAGGGTCTCCTCCTGCATCACCAGGCCGCTCTGGGAACGATACACTGATTCATAGAGGGGCACGGGCGAGGGTCCCACGAAGAGGCGGGTGAACTCCAGGAGGAGGTCGGGGACCAGCTGCGGCACCCCGGGGGAGGAGATGACCCCGCCCAGCATCTGCACCCCTTCATCCAATTCCGGATGGTAGCCCGAAAGGTTCTTAATGACATCCTCTTCCCGGAGCGCCTGGAAGAGGGCCTCCGTCGGTTCCTGGAGAAAGAAACAGCGCAGCAGATCATAGACACTCTGCCGGGCTTTCATCAATTGTTGAAATTCCTCAGACTCCATGCAGGGATCCTTCGATTGCGGAATAAAATTCGAGTTTCATGTTTTTTGGGGTGGGTGAGAATTTTTATTGTCCAAGATTCGAATTTCTACGCTCTGGGGGGATTCGCATCCTTTTAAGGCGGAGATCATTCCCCGCACCGTCCCGATGATCGATTTCTGAACGAACGGGGAAAGGGGGACATTCTGTCCGTTGACTTTCATCTGAACCCGGGGGGGCTCTTTCCCCTTCAGGAATTTTTCTTCAATCAGATCGACCATGCCCCGGGCGTCGTCCAGACCGAAACAAGGAACCCCGATGTCGAAGGGCTGGTTGGTGGCGATGGACAGGAGGTTGTCTTCCCGGGTGCAGAGCAGCTCCCGGCGGCTCTCCTTGCGGAAGACTTCAATCTTGGGCTGGGGGTTTCTCTTGAAACCTTCCGAGAGGATGATGTCCACATCCTGAATATACTTGTCCCGCAGCTCCGCCAGTTCGGCATCATGGTCCACATCCCGGATCAAGGCCAGTTTTTGGGGGGAGGAGATGACCACGGTGTGAGCTCCGGCCTGCTTGTGCCGCCAGCTGTCCTTCCCTTCCCGGTCCACTTCAAAACCGTGAATGTCGTGTTTTATGGTAGCGATTATATAGCCCCGGCGGACGAGTTCGGGGACCAGCTTCTCGATGAGGGTGGTCTTGCCGCTGTCGGAGGTGCCGACGATGGAGACGATGGGGATCATAGTAGCAAAAAAATGGAATGTTGGAATGATGGAATAATGGAATATTGAAGCTAAGAAATAGAGGATTTATTCCTCTGCGAACCCATTCTTCCATCATTCCAATCTTCCATTATTCCAGCCCTTTCTTTTTCAACACTTCAGGGTTGACCGGGTACTTGGGGGGTTCCCCGCGAAGAACCCGGAGCACTTCTTCCACCGCGGCAATCCCCACCCGGTAGAGGCTCTCCTCCGTGGTCCCGGCGTAGTGGGGGGTTCCAATAACGTTGGGATGATTCAGGAGAGGATCTTTGGGGTCGGGGGGTTCTACCTCCCAGGCATCCAGCGCCGCGGCGGCGATATGACCGGAGTTGAGGGCTTCCAGGAGGGCCTTCTCATTCACGATTCCGCCCCGGGCGGTGTTGACCACATAAGCCCCTTTTTTCATCCGGGCCAGCTCTTTTTTGCCGACCATCCCCTTCGTCTCCTGAGTCAGAGGACAGTGGACGGTGAGAAAGTCGATCTTCGGGAGCATGTCTCCCAGACGTTCTACCTTCTCCACCCCGAAGGACTTCATGGTTTCCGAGGATACATAGGGGTCGTAACCCTTTACCTTCATGTCAAAGGCAGCGATGCATTTTCGCGCCACGGTAGACCCGATGCGGCCCGTCCCGATGATCCCCATCGACTTGCCCTCCAGGTCAATACCCGTCAGGTTGTACTGTTTCAGGAGGGCGCTGAAAATCCCGATATCCCCCTTGGGCATGTTCGCCATGGCTTTCTGCGCCTGGGGAATTCTCCGGGCCAGGGCCAGCATGAAGGACAGGGCCAGCTCGGCCACGGACTCCCGGTTCGCACCGGGGGTATTGGTAACCAGAATCCCCCTCCGCGTAGCTTCCTCCAGGTCCACCGAATCCAGCCCAACCCCATGGCGGGCGATGATTTTCATCCTGGGCGCCCGGTCCATCTCTTCCGCTCCCACGTTCACTTTGCGGGCCACCATGCCGTCCACCTCTTGGAGCGCTTCCAGGAAGGCCTGCCGGGAATGGTCTTTGGGACGCACGACCTGGGCATGTTTCTCCAAAAGGGCGACCGCGTCCGGATGGATGACTTCTCCCAAGTAAACCTTCATATTTCCTCCATTCAATTATTTACTAAAAACTCGCCGCAGAGAACGCGGAGTGAAATCTTAAAAAAAGCCTTTTCTTATCCTCAGAGCCCATGAATGATTTGAAATTTTCCTGCACCATATCTATCATCCCAAGCCAGCGATGTCAACCCGACGGGCGGTTCTTGGGGATTTTGAAGCCAAGATAAATAAAAAGACCCTCGGCGAATCGAGGGTCGGAAAAAAAAAGGTGAAAGACCCTGAAGTCTAGGCCCGCAGGCAGGCAGAAAGAAGATTCTGGGATTTGATCTTCTCCAACAATTCCTTGAACTGCGCCTCGTCCCCCAGAATCTGATTGACCAGTTCCTGCTGGTAATGCCCCTCTTTCATGCGGACCTTGATCCGCTTCTTGAATCTCTCATGCAGGGTGTAATGGATAATGATCCCCACCGCCGCGCTGTACGGACAGAGGGGGCCTCCCACGGTGTAAGAGACCTGGATCTCTTCCTCTTTGACCTCGATGTCGTCCTCCCGGACGAATCCCATTTCCACGATGCTGCGATCCCGCAGGTCAGGGTCAAGAATGTGATTCAGCACCCTTAGAATATCCCGCTTGGTCATGGGAAACCCTCCTAAGAATTCAGGGGGCCATTAACCCCGAAAAGGATCAGTGCCCGTGTTCGTGCTCGTCGTTCAATTCCTTCCCGCACCCGGTGCAGAACGCCGCCTCGTTGGGGTTTTCCACGTCGCAGAAGGGACAGTAGCATTTCTTGGGGGTGGGCTTGTAAGCCTTCCCTTCCTTTTTCATTTTGTAATCCTCGATGGCCTTGTGCAGGGCGTCCGCTCCCAGGTTGGAGCAGTGCAATTTCTGCTTGGGAAGACCCTCCAGCGCCTCCGCCACCTTCTTATTGGTGATCTGAGAAGCCTCCTCAATGGTCTTTCCCAGGGCCATTTCACTTACCATGCTGGAAACCGCGATGGCGGCTCCGCAACCGAAGGTCTGGAATTTCACGTCTTCGATCACGTTGTCCTTGACTTTGATATAAAAGGTCATCATGTCGCCGCAGACCGGGTTCCCCACTTCTCCGACCCCGTCGGCCCCTTCGATGACCCCCACGTTGCGGGGATTCTTGAAATGATCCATAACGGTTTGGGTGTACATGTCTTCATCCTTCCTTTTGTCGGATTTTTTATGGCTCTCAGGCCTTTTTGGCCATGGCTTTACGATAAACCGGGGACATATTCCTCAGCCTTTCCACAATCGGAGGCAGTACTTCCAGGATGCGGTCTGCGTCCTCCGGCTTGTTCTGCATTCCGAAGGAGAATAAAAGCGATCCTTGGGCCGTGGCGGCATCGACGCCCATGGCCAGCATGACATGGGAGACCTTGAGTGAACGGGAAATACAGGCCGAACCGCTGGAGATGCGGATCCCTTCCATGTCCATGAAGAGGAGCATCGCTTCTCCTTCGATGTACTCAACCGCGACACTCACATTGCCGGGAAGCCGCTGGGTCGGATGGCCGAGAAAGCGAATATAAGGAATTCTTTTGGGCAATTGTTCGGTCAGCCGGCCGGCGAGGCCTTTCAGGTAGCTCATTCTCTTGGGGACCTCCTCCAGCGCCAGCTCCGCGGCGACCCCCATTCCCACGATGGCCGGGACATTTTCCGTGCCCGCCCGGAGTCCCCGCTCCTGGATCCCTCCGTCCAGAAGGGGCTGGATTCTAACTCCTTTGCGGAGGTACAGGGCTCCCGCTCCCTTGGGGCCGTAGAAAGTACTTCCGGCCAGGCTGAGGAGGTCCACGTTTAACTCGTTCACGTCCACGGGAATATTTCCCACGGAATCCACGGCATCGGTGTGGAACAGGACCTTTTTGGCGCGGGTGATTTTGCCGATCTCGGCGATCGGTTCGATGGTCCCCACTTCCGGGTTGGAATGCATGATGGAAACCAGGATGGTCTGGGGGGTGATCGCCCGCTCCACGACGGCGGGGTCCACCATGCCATACGGATCGACGGGCAGGCGGGTAATGTGGAATCCCGCCTTCTCCAGGGCATTGGCGCAGTGCATGATGGAAAAATGCTCGATTCCCGAGATGATGATCTCTTTTCCCTTGGCCTGGTGGGCCAGAGCAATGCCTTTCAGGGCCAGATTGTTGGATTCGGTGCCGCAGGAGGTGAAGATGATATCTTCGGCCTGGGCCCCGATCAGCCGGCCCACCCTGCCCCGGGCTTCTTCCAGGGCCTCCCGGGCCTTTTCCCCGTCCTCGTGAATGCTCGAGGGGTTTCCGTAGAATTCCTTAAAATAGGGGATCATGGCCTCATAGACTCTTGGGTGAATCGGCATGGCGGCCACATGATCCGTGTAAATCACAGCCATGGTGAATCTCCTCTGCTTTAATTATATATCCCTATTATAATGGATGATTATTGTTGGGAAAAGGTTCTGGATCGACTGCGGAATTCTCCAAAATTAATTTTATTATCGCCAAGCTGAAAAATTTGCAGGGTCAATCCCCGACTCTCGCCCGGCCGGAAGGGTTGGGGCCAAAATCAGGGTTGCGAAGCCTGTCGGCGCGCCTTAAAATGAAGTTCGATTCCCATGAAGAGTAATTAGTATTCTTATATTTGATGGACTCGTAAAAAGTCTTTTAAGGCGTCACCCCGGCGAAAGCCGGGGTCCAGAACATCTTGAATTAACTGGATTCCGGCTTTCGCCGGAATGACGAATTCTAATGAATTTCGATTTTTAAAGAGTTCATCAAGTTCAGTATGCCATAAAATGAACAGGGTGGGTAGTATTTCTATTGGTCGAAAACCATATGTTTTCCATGAGGAGGATGAGGGAGCATGAAAATTTTCATTACCGGCGGAACGGGATTTGTGGGAAAAACCCTGGCCCTGGCTCTGGTCCGCACAGGACATGAGGTCTCCATTTTAACCAGGTCGGGGAAAGGGGAGACTTCCGGGGTTTCCTGGATCGAAGGGGATCCCACCCAAAAGGGAAAATGGCAGGAAGCGATAAAGGAGCACGGGGTCATCATCAATCTTGCCGGGGCTTCCCTATTCTCCCGCTGGACAGAGGAGGCGAAGAGGATGATCCGGGACAGCCGGATCCTGACCACCCGCCACCTGGTGGAGGCGATGGATGGGGGCAAGGGGAAGACCTTGTTCAGCACTTCCGCCATCGGGTATTACGGATTTCACGGGGATGAAAACTTGACCGAAGACTCCCCGGCGGGGGGAGACTTTTTGGCCTTCCTCGCCAAGGACTGGGAGGCGGAGGCCAAGGAGGCGGAAAAGAAGGGCTGCCGGGTCGTCATCACCCGTTTTGGGATCGTGCTGGGGGAAAAAGGGGGGGCTCTGGGGCAAATGATCCCCCTCTTTAACAAATACGTCGGCGGGCCCCTGGGGAGCGGGAAACAGTGGTTTTC
>JAPLIW010000368.1 GCA_026388915.1 Deltaproteobacteria bacterium | reverse complement strand
CGCCGGCACGCCGCCCACGGACAAGGAGCGTTACCAGTCCGTCGAGGACCGGAAGAAGATCGACTGCTCCTACGAGTGCATCCTCTGCGGGGCCTGCACTTCCTCCTGTCCCTCCTACTGGGCCAACCCCGACTTCCTGGGGCCGGCAGCGCTGCTAAAGGCTTACCGGTATGTTTTCGATTCCCGGGATGAGGGATTTGCCGAGAGGGTGCCGGTTCTGAACACCCGCTACGGCCTGTGGCGCTGCCACACCATCTTTAACTGCACCATCTGTCCCAAGTCCCTGAACCCCACGTGGGCCATCGGGGAGCTGAAGAAGAAGCTGGTGGGGGAGAGATATTAAAGGCAGGTTCCAGGTTTCAGGTCCCAGGTTCGTAGGGGCGGTTCGCGAACCGCCCCTACACCGGGATGAAAGGGCCATATTCTGGGTAGGGGCAATTCTTGAATTGCCCCTACGGCGTTCAGGGATAAGCAGCGAGGGGGGGATGAAGGGGATCCGGTGAACATCCACGAATACCAGGCCAAAGAGATCCTTTTCCGTCATGGAGTGAAGATCCCCCGGGGGCATGTTTCCTTTGACCTCCGGGATGCCGAGGCTGCGGCTCAGGGGATCGGCATGGGCCCCTTTGTCGTGAAGGCCCAGGTCCACGCCGGGGGCCGGGGAAAGGCCGGGGGAATCCGGAAGGCCAAAGACCCGGCGGAAGTCCGGGAGATCGCCCGCTCCATGTTCGGTACCAGACTGGTGACTCCCCAGAGCGGTCCGCGGGGGAAGCCCGTGAGCCGGGTCCTGGTCGAAGAGGGCCTGGCGATTGAAAAGGAGTTTTACCTGGGGGTGACCATCGACCGCAAGCAGGGAAAGGTGGTGGTCATCGGCTGCTCGGAAGGCGGGGTGGAGATCGAGGAGGTCAGCGGGAGGACCCCGGAGAAAGTCCATCAACTGGCGGTGGAGTCAGGATGCGGGTTCACCAATTTCCAGGGCCGCAGGCTGGCCCTCGACATGGGCCTCCAGGGCCCGGTGATCGGCAAGGGAGCGGCCGTGACCAGCGCTCTGGTCCGTGCTTTCATGGACTGCGACTGTTCCCTGGCGGAGATCAATCCGCTGGCCCTCACCACGCGGGGAGAGTTGGTCGCCCTGGACGCCAAGATGAACATCGACGACAACGCCCTTTACCGGCACCCGGAACTGATGGCCCTGCGGGATATCGAGCAGGAAGACCCGCGGGACGTGGAGGCCTCCCGGCTGAACCTGAATTACATTAACCTGGTGGGCAACATCGGCTGCATCGTGAACGGAGCGGGCCTGGGGATGGCCACCCTGGACCTGCTGAAGTACTATGGAGGAGATCCCGCCAATTTCCTAGACGCCGGGGCCGGCGCCACCAAAGACATGATCCGAAACGCCTTCGGCCTTCTCCGCTCGGACCCCAAGGTGAAAGGGATCTTCATCAACATGTTCGGCGGGATCACCCGCTGCGACAGCTATGCCATGGGAATCGTGGATGCCCTGCGGGAACGGCCCCTGACCATCCCCTTGGTGGTCCGCATGGAAGGGACCAACGTGGAGATGGGCAGGAAGATCCTGGAAGAGTCCAGGCTGAACATCCTTACCTACAAGTCTATGCGCGAGGCGGCCCAGAAGATCATCGCCCTGGTGAACGCGAAGGCCTGAGGGGGCCCCGGAAGAAGGGTGCAGGGGGCCGGGTGCGGGGTGCTCGGTGAGCGAACATCGGAAGGAGGGAACGATGGCCAGGAAAAGGAAGCTAGCCCGGGGAGTGGCGGTCGTAGGCGGCGGGCTGACCAAGCTGGGCCTCTTCAAAGACCGCAACTGCAAGGATTTCTTTGCCGAGGCGTACGGGGAAATGATCGGGTCCGTGGACAAGGGGGTGGACCCGAAGGACATCGACGCGGTGTACGTGGGCAATTTCACCAATGACTTTTTTGTGAATCAAGCCCACTGGGCCCCGATCATCGCCGACCTGCTGGGCCAGGTGCCCAAGCCGGTCACCCGGACGGAAGGAGCCTGCGCTTCCAGCGCCCTGGCCTTCCGGGAGGGGGTGCTGGCCATCGCCTCGGGGATGTACGACATGGTGCTGGTGGGGGGCTTCGAGCAGATGTCCAAATGCAACACGGAGGAGGTGGCCGAGGGACTGGCCATGGCGGCGAGCCCCTACGAGGTGGCGGCGGGATTCACCTTTCCCGGCGTTTTCGGGGCCATGGCCACCGCCTATTTCGCCAAATACGGGGCCACCCGGGAGGCGCTCTTCAACGTGACCATCAAGAGCCACAACAACGCCCCCCTGAACCCCAAGGCCCAGTTCCCCATGACCGTGCGGGATTTCATGAATGCCCGCATTGAAAGGTGCCGGAAGAAAGGGGAACCGGTCCCGGAGTGGAAAGACGAAAAGGATTTCCTCCGCGACCCGGCGGCGAATCCTCCCGTGGCCTGGCCCATGCATCTCTTTGACTGCTGCCCCATCAGCGACGGGGCCTCCTGTCTTCTCCTGGTGGCCGAAGACCTGGCCCGGAATTTCACCGATACGCCCATCTACGTGGCGGGGATGGGCCAGGGAAGCGGCTACAGCCTCCATGCCAAGAAGGACCTCACCACCTACGAGGCCACCCGCGCGGCGGCGAAGGAGGCCTATGAGATGTCCGGCCTCACCCCGCGGGATGTGCAGTTTTCCGAGGTCCACGACTGCTTCTCCATCGCCGAGATCGTGCACATGGAAGACCTGGGGTTCGTGAAGCCCGGAGAGGGGCACAAGGCGGTGGCTGAAGGGATGACCCGCCTCGACGGCCCCAAGCCCATCAACACCTCGGGAGGCCTGAAATCCAAAGGGCATCCGGTGGGGGCCACGGGGATCGCCCAGCTCTACGAGGTCTGGACGCAACTCCGGGGAAAGGCGGGCAAGAGACAGGTCCCCAATCCCAACCTGCGGGTGGGAGGGGCGCACAACCTGGGAGGCACGGGCGGAACCTGCACCTTCACCATCCTGGAGAGGAGGTAAACGCATGAATAACCGACCTTTTAACGATACCTCCTACGAGCAGTACCTGAACGAGCTCAAGATCATGGGGTCGCGGTGCAAGAAATGCGGCGCCCTGGCCCTGCCCCCCCGGCCGATCTGCGTGTCTTGTTACCGCAGCGAAATGGAATGGTTCGAATTCAAAGGCCGGGGGAAACTGGCCGCCTTCACCAGCATCGTGGTGGCCCCGCCCTTCATGGCCCAGGAGGGGTTCGGCCGAAACAACCCCTATCTCGTGGGGGTGGTGGAGCTGGAAGAAGGGGTCAAGTCCGTGTCCCGGATCACCGGGGTGGATGCCAAGAAACCGGAGCAGATCAAGGTGGGAATGCCGCTCCGGGCCGATTTTGTCTCCAAGGGAGAAGGGCCGGCCCGGAAGACCTCCCTGGTCTTTAAACCCTGACCCCGGGCCTGGCACGCGGTCGAAGGCCATCTTCGGGCGGCCCCCAGTTGAATCCGCTTTGAGCGGTCCGCGGTTCTTCAAGCCTCCGGTTCTGGCGGAAGTCATGACTGAAGAGAAGTCCCTCCCCGGGGGGGAGGGACTTCTCTCTTTCGTCAGCGAGCGGATTTTATTTTTTCGATCAGGGTGGGAAGGACCTGCCGGAAATCGGCCACCACTCCGTAGTCGGCCACCTTGAAGATATTCGCATCGGGGTCCTTGTTGATGGCCACGATGCATTTGGAGTTGAGGATTCCGGTGATGTGCTGGGCGGCCCCGGAGATGCCCACGGCGATGTAGAGTTCCGGGCTGACGATCTTTCCCGTCTGGCCGATCTCCTGGCTCAGGGGGACCCACTTTTCATCCACGGGGACCCGGGTGGCTCCCACCGCCGCGCCCAGTCCCTGGGCAAGTTGCTTGAGCATGGCGAACCCTTCGACGCCCCCCACGCCCCCGCCTCCGGCCACGATGATCCGGGCCTCTTCCAGCTTTATCCCTTCGGCAGGTAGTTTCTCCCGCTTGGTGACTTTGGCTTTTTGCTGAGCGGGATCGAAGCTGAGCGAAAGGGGTGTGGACTGCCCCGACCGTCCTGCCTGGGGGGCCAGCGGGGCCATGGACTTGGGCCGGACCGTGTCCACCTGCATTTTCCCCGCCGCCGGGGCCATAACTGCAATCGCCTTGCCCCCGAAAACCGGACGGGACTGGAGGATCTGTTTCTGCTGGGGATCGAACTTAACCTCGACGCAGTCCATGCACAGCCCCGCGCCCAGCCGCGCCGCGACCCGGGGAGCCACGTCGCGGCCCCCGTCGGTCTGCCCCATCAGGCACAGGGCGGGCTGGACCTGCTGGCAGAGTTCGCTGATCAGGAAGGCGTAGGCCTCGCTGTGGAATTCAGCGAAACTGGGGTGGGCGGCGAGGTAGACTTTGTCCGCCCCCAGGGTGATGGCCTCCTGGGCCAGGGAAGAGGCCTTGTCCCCGATGAGGAGGAGACTCACTTCTTCCTTGGTGGAGTCGGCGATCTGCCGGGCCCCGCCCAAGAGCTCTTTGGTAATGGACGCCAGCTTTCCTTCCTCGATTTCTCCAACGACCAGAATTCCTTTATTTTCGGCCATGACTTGATTCTCCTGGGTGCTTTTCTTTTCCTTCCCTCCCTTTCCCTTCTCCGAGAGCCGGAGAGGCGGGCGGGAAAGTCTGTTTCATGGGTTCAAAGCCGGAAGGCGCAGTTCCCTTTCCCGCCCATCAGGCTTTGAATCCGGCGATCTTCTCGGCCAGTTTAACCGCCGCTTCCGCCGGGGTCTCTCCAGTCACCATCTCGCATTTTCTCTGGTAGGAAGGGATGAAGAGCTTCACCAGAGAATTTCGCGCTCCGGCCTTTCCCACGCCCGCGGGGTCCACTCCCACCTGGGAAGCGCCCCACGCCGGGATCGGCTTCTTGGCCGCCTTGATGATGCCCCAGCCCGAGGGAATCCGGGCCTGGCCGAATTCGCTGCTCACCGTGATCAGCGCCGGCAGGGCCACCTCGAAGGTTTCGAATCCGGTGCCCACGACCCGCTCGACCTTGACCTTCCCGTCGACGGCTTCGACAGCCTTGGCCCGGGTGACCACCGGGACGCCCAGAAATTCCGCCAGGGCGCTTCCCACGATCCCCTGGTCCCAGTCCGCGGCCTGGCGTCCGCAGAGGATGAGGTCGTATTGGCCGACTTTTTGAATGGCCTGGGCCAGGATCCGGGCGGTGCCGAATCCATCGGAATCGGCAAAAGCCGGGTCCGAGAGGACCACGGCTTCATCCGCTCCCATGGCCAAGGCTTTGCGGATCACGCCGTCGGCGCCGGCGTCCCCCACAGTGAGGACGGTAACCTTGCCGACCTTCTTCGCCTCTTTGATCCGCAGGGCCGCTTCCACGGCCAGAGCATCGTAGGGGTTCATCACCGGGGGCATTCCCTCGGGGGGAATGACCCGGTTGCTCTTGGGATCGACGGCGAATTTGACCGGGGGTAAATCCGGGTCCAGAACGGGTTTGACGCAAACGATGATCTCCATCTTCCCTCCTTCAACCGTATTGATAACAGATGCCGAACCCCCCCCGGGGATACACCCACCGGATAGCCTGCCGGTCGCACGCCAGACGGCAGCTGCCGCATTCCAGGCAACCTTCGTAGGAGAAGGTCATATGGTTCTCCCGCAGCTGGTAGCATTCGGCCGGACAGACGTAGAGGCACGGCTTCAGGTCGCAACCCTGGCAGAGTTTTTCCTCCACCTGGATGTGAACTTCCTTGTCGATCTCGAACTTGTTGAGCGCCAGTTTATCTTCTATTTTCAAATGGCCTTCCTCGCTTTCAGGGCGTCAGAGATTAAATTCCCGAGAGTCACTCTCCCCTTCATGCTTTCCCGCAGGACCTGGAACGTATTCTGGCGGGGCTTGCCGTCGTTGGTGAAGATCTTCCGGGCCAGCCCGCAGGCCCACTGCGGGTAGACCGCGTAGATTCTTTCGTTTTCCAGGAATTCCGGGGCCCGGCGGAAAGTTTGGAAATCCCGCAGGGTCCCCCCGTCCTGCAAAAGCCTTTCATACTGCTGGAGCGAGGCGCGGGAGAAATCCCCCTTCTCCTTGGCCTGGATGACGGCTTTGGCCGCAGCCACGCCGGAGGCCACGGAGAAGTTGGCCCCCTCCAGGATCAAGCCGGTCCCCAGGACCAGGGCCGCCGCATCCCCCACGACCAGAACGCCGTCGGAGAAGAGGCGGGGCATCATCTTCAGGCCGGACACGGGAATGAGGTGGGCCGAGTACTCCACCAGCTCGCCCTTGCGGATGAGGGGCTGGATGACGGGATGCTTCTTGAAGTCTTCCAGCAGGTCGGAGATCTTCACCCGCTTCTCCAGAACGGCGCTCAGCTGCACGACCATGCCCAGGGAAATGCTGTCCCGGTTGGTGTAGAGAAACCCTCCCCCGGGAAGCCCCCGCGTGCAGGAGCCCAAAAACTCCATGGCCACCCCTTCTTGGCCCTGGAGCTGGAAACGCTCCTCCAGGATTTCCTGGGGCAGGCGGATGACCTCTTTGACCCCCTGCTTCATATCGTGGGCCGAGTCGGGCTGGCGAAGCCCGGCCTTTTCGGTCAGCAGGGAGTTGACCCCTTCGGCCAGGATGACCACATCCGCGGGAAATTCCTCGGCCCCCGCCTTCACCCCTTTTATGAAACTGCCCTCCCGGACCAAGTCGTCGGCCTGCAGGCTGGTGGCCACGATGGCCCCGGCCTGCTCCACCTTTTCGGCCATCCAGCGGTCGAATTTGGCCCGCAGGGTAATGAACCCGTGGGGAGAGCCCGGAGAGTGAGGAGTCCGGAAATCAAAAGTTAGAGCGTCTTCCGGGTCGAGGAGGGTAATGGTGTGGCGGTTGACGAACCTTTCAACCGGAGCCTCCTTCGCGAAGTCGGGGAAGATTTCGTACATCTGGGGGCCGAAGAAGGCGCCTCCCCACATGTTCTTGGCCCCGGCGTACTTCCCCCGCTCGCATACCAATACCTGCAGCCCGGCCTTGGCCAGGGTGTAGGCAGCGGCACATCCGGCCGGGCCCGCCCCGACCACAACCGCATCGAATTTATCCATCCCGAAAGCCTTTCTATTCTATTGCCAAATCCGCATGGGAGGGGACCGACGCCAGGGAATCCCCGATAAGCGCCCCCCCTCCAAGGTCAGCGGGAGATGGCATCGATGCCCAGGATCATCCGTCCGAGGAGGAGTCTCTGGACATTGGCCGTTCCCCCGAAGATCAGCGGGCCGATGATGTCGCGGTAGAACCTCTCCACCGGGAAATCATCGGTATACCCGTATGCCCCGTGCAGCTCCACGGCCGTCTTGGTGGCGCGCACCGCCACTTCGATGTTGTGGTATTTGGCGATGGAAACCTCCCGCGTGCTCGGCAGGCCCTTGTCCTTGAGATGGGCCGCCTGATACACCAGCAGCCGGGAGGCTTCGAGGTCCACGAGCATATCGGCGATTCGCTCTTGGACCAGCTGGAAGCTGCCGATGGGCTTCCCGAATTGCTTGCGTTCCTGGCAGTACTTGATGCTTGCTTCCAGGCAGCCCCGGGTCACGCCCAGCCCCATCCAGGCGATGCCGAAGCGGGTGTGCTCGATGCAGGTGAGCGCCGTGGACATTCCCTTGCCCACCGGGCCCAGCTGGCTGGAACGGGGAATGCGGCAGTCGCGGAAGAACAGCTGGCCCGTGTCGGTGGACCGGCAGCCCAGCTTGTTGGTGATCTTGGTGCTGGAAAAACCCGGGGTCCCTTTGTCCACGACGAAGGTGGCGATTCCCTTGTGGCCTTTGCTCTTGTCCGTCTGGGCCACGACGACGGCGAAGTCGGCCACGCTGGCGTTGGTGATCCAGGTTTTATTGCCGTTCAGGACCCAGGAATCTCCGTCCAGGACGGCGGTGGTCTCCACGGCCGTGGCGTCGCTGCCCACGTTGGGCTCCACGGCCGCCGTGCAACCCGTGATCTTCCCCTGGACGAGGGCGGGAACGTATTTCTTCTTCTGCTCCTCGGTGCCGGCGGTCAGGATGGGCATGGCTTCCAGAGAAGTCTGGATGTAGTAGGTCAGCCCCGTGGAAAAATCCACGCTGCCAAACTGCTCGGCCACCAGCCCCAAGGTGGTCCAGTCCAGGTCCATGCCCCCGTACTCGCTCGGAATCTTGATGGCGAAGAGCCCCTGCTCCCCCATCTTGGGGATGAGGTCGTGGGGGAATTTTTCGTTGCGGTCCAGATCCCTGGCGATGGGAGCAATTTCCCGCTGCGCGAACTCCTTGGCCATATCCTGAAACATCTTTTGTTCTTGGGTTAGATCGAAGTCCATTTTCTCCCTCCATTTACCGTGAGAGCTTGAAAATCCGCTCGGAATGCCCTGGTTTTTCCTCCCCAGGGGGAGGAAATCAGAGTTCTGTTCCCCGGTCGGGATTTCGGCGGCGACGGGAAAAAGCCACGCCCCCGGCGAATCACCAAATTTCGCGGGCCGGCCTCGCCGATCTTTTGGGGGTCAGGAAGCCAAAGGCGAAAGGAGGATCTTCTTGCGGGCAGATCCTTCAGGCTTGGGCCTGAAGGAGCAAATGCCCGGGGTCCAGCCTGACTGCTCTTAGCCGGAGCTGATTTTGCCGGAAGGAACTCCGGTGAAGTTCGGTCCGATGGCCGACGCAAAAAAAGGTAAATCTCGAAGAGGTTGAGGGTCGCTCGGGTAATTCCCGTGAATCCCCCCGGCAGAATACCCCTCCCTCGAAGATCCCCGGTCTCACTTCAATTTTCTTCCCGTGACTTCTCACGGGGAATGAAAGGAATTCCCCCTGTGCTTCGTTTCCCCGCCGGGGTGAACAGGTTTCCAGCTCCGCCGAAATCCTTGAACCCCCGCTCCGGTACCCGTTAAATCACGACATCTAAAAGGGAAAGTAGCACAGATGGAGTTAAGAGATCAAATCTTTTTTTGGCGGGAGGGGATGAGTTTTTCGAGGAGCTGAAACCTGAAATCATGGAGGGGCAGCGGGCGGGATCTCGACGATATTCCCAAACCTCAGCCTCAACCTTGACCTTTTCTCTATAACCCCAGATAGGCTTTTTTAATCATATCCGTTTTCAGCAGATCCGCCGGTTTTCCCTCCATGACCACCCGGCCGGTCTGGAGCACGTAGGCGTAGTGGGCGATCTCCAGGGCCTCCTGGACGTTCTGTTCCACGAGGAGAATGGTGAGGCCCTCGTCCTTGTTGACCTGCTGGACCATCTCGAAGATCTCGGTGATCAGTTTCGGCATGATCCCCATGGACGGCTCGTCGAGCATCAGGAGCTTGGGCTTGGACATGAGGCCCCGGGCGATGGCCAGCATCTGCTGCTCCCCGCCGGAGAGGGTTCCCGCGGCCAGATTCTTGCGCTGCTCCAGGACGGGAAAGATCTTGAAGATCTTCTTCAGGGTGGATTCCCGGTGCTCGGGAGACTTTCGGGTGTAGGCCCCCAGGGTCAGGTTCTGGGTGATGGTGAGGCGGGCGAAGAGGCGCCGTCCTTCGGGGACATGGGCGATCCCCAGGTCCACGATCTTGTGGGCGGGAGTCTGGTCGATCCTCCGGTCCTCAAAGTAAATGGCCCCCTCGTCGGGGTGCATGATGCTGGAGATGGTCTTCAGGATGGTCGACTTTCCGGCGCCGTTGGCGCCCACGATGGAGACGATCTGCCCCGGTTCCACCTTGAATGAGACCTCGTGCAGGGCCGGGACCTCGTCGTAGGAAGCTTTAATTCGCTCGACGCGAAGCATGGTATTTATCTCCCAGATAGGCCTTGATTACTTCTTCGTTGTGGATGACTCTTTCCGGTGTGTCCTCGGCGATTTTCCGCCCGTAGTCCAGGACCACGACCCGGTTGGAGATGGGCATGACCACTTCCATCACGTGTTCCACCAGGAGGACGGTGACCCCGGATTTGCGGATCTTCTTCACCAGTTCCACCGCTTCGGCGGTCTCGGTCTGGTTCAGCCCGGCCATGGCCTCGTCCAGCATGAGCAGAGCCGGCTCCGTGGCAAAGGCCTTGGCCACCTCCAGCCTTTTCTTGTTGGCGATGGTCAGGCCGCCGGCGAGCAGGTTCTTTTTCCCCATCAGCCCGCAGAATTCCAGGACCTCCAGGGCTTTCTTCCTGGCGCGGGCAGTGGAATGGGTGCGGTTGAAGGCCCCTACCATGATATTGTCCAGAACGGGCAGGTCCTTGAAGACCCGGACGATCTGGAAGGTCCGGGCAATCCCTTTCAGACAGACCTCGTTGGAGAGCAACCCGGTTATGTCCTCCCCCTTGAAAAAAACCTTCCCGCCGCTGACCGGATAAAAGCCGGCGATACAGTTGAAGAGCGTGGTTTTGCCCGCCCCGTTGGGACCGATGAGTCCCACGATCTCCCCTTCATTGACTTGCAGGTCGATGTGGTCGTTGGCCATGAGGCCGCCGAAATTCTTGGTGAGCTCCTTTACCTCGAGAAGAGCCATCACGCAGCCTCCTTTTTGCGCAAACGCCGGATCAAACCGATCAGGCCGAAAGGCTGGTAAACCGACATGATAATGATCAGCAATCCGTAGAGGATCAGGTCCGTCCCTTTGCCCCCGCCCCCCAGATAGATCCGGGTGAACTCCGAGATGGGGATCAGGATGAAAGCCCCGATCACCGGCCCCCAGATGGTGCCCACCCCGCCCAGGGTGGCAATCAGGCAGGGAATAATCGAGAGCATCAGGGGAAAGACGCTGTCCGGATCGATGAAAAGGACGTACTGGGCGTAGAAGGAACCGCAGATGGAGGTGAAGAAGGCGCTCAGGGCGAGGGCGTAGAATTTATATTTGGTCACGTGGATACCCAGGCTCCGGGCCGCTTCCAGGTCCCCCTTGATGGCCTTGAAGTAATACCCCAGCTTGGAGCGGTCGATCCCGAAAGTTGCCAGGAGCGCCAGGATCAGCAACCCGAAAGCGATGTAATAGTAAGGGGCCTTGCTGGAGTGAAACTCCAGGTTGATCAGGGATTCCGGGAGAATGGGGAGGGTCAGGCCCACCGCCGCCCCGGCCCAGTCCCAGTTGAGCATCCACACCATGGCGATTTCGGCGATGGCGATCGTGGCGATGGCAAAATAATGGCCGGCCAGCTTGAAGCAGGGGTACCCGATGATCAGGGAAACCCCGATGGAGATGGCCCCCCCGGCGAGCATTCCCACCCAGGGACTCACCCAGAGCTTCATGAGCATGAGCGTGGAAGTGTAAGCCCCGATGCCGAAGAAAAGGGCATGGCCCAGGGAGATCTGCCCCGCATATCCCCCGATCATGTTCCAGGCCAGCCCCAGGGTGGCGTACAGGAAGATCATGATCATGAGGTGGCGCGGGAAGGGGAGGGTGAAGAACAGGGGGTAGAGGAGGAAGAGGACGGCCCCGATGCCCAGCCAGATATATCTATACTTATCGGTTCCCATGAAGGTCCTCGCCAATAGAGCCGTTTAATACCTGCCCCACAGACCCTGGGGGCGGATAAAGACGACGAGAAGATAGATGAGGAATACGAAGGCGTATTTAAAAGCCGGGGCGAGGAGGAGCCCGCTTACGAACTCCACCTGTCCGATGATGATTCCGGCCACAAAGGAACCCACGATGGAGCCGAATCCCCCCAGGGCCACGGCCACGTAGGCGATGAGGGCGAAGTTGAAGCCCACCTCGGGGAAGATGTAATAAAAGTTCGACATCAGGGCCCCGGCCACGCCCAGGCAGGCGGCCCCGATACCCCAGCCCAGGGCGAACATCCTGTCGCTGTTGATCCCCATGAGCGAGGCGGCCTCCCGGTCCTCGCTGGTAGCCAGGAGGGCGATTCCGACCTCGGTCCGGTTGATGAACCAGTAAAGAAAGATAAAAGTGGCGATGCAGACCAGGCTGGCCACGAGCTGGGGAACGCCGATGGAGATCTCTCCCAGGTAGATGTTTCCGGAAAGAATCGGGTTCTTGATGGTCCGAAAATCAGGCGAGAACATATATTGGGCCAGGTAGCGCAGGAAGATCCCCAGGCCGAAGGTGGAAAGAATCTGGGCCAGGAAGGGCGCCTTGATGATCTTTTTGATGATGATGTAATAAGTCGCCACCCCGATCAGGAATAAGACGATCATGCAGAAAGGAAGGGAGAGGAGGGGGTCCATGTGGAAGAGGGCAAAGCCCCAGAAGGCGGTGAACATGGCCAGCATGAGGAACTCTCCGTGGGCGAAGTTCACGATCTCCATGAGGCCCCAGATCAGGCAGAGGCCGATGGCCACCAGGGCGTAGATGCAACCCATGAGCAGCCCGCTCAGGATGGTTTGCCAGATGATTTCGGAAGTGAGCATATTTTTTCCCTTAACAATTCAGAGTGAAAATGAAAGGCCAAGACACCTTAGATAACCAGAGACGACAAGGCGAGAGGAAGACGCGGGGACACGGAGATGGAAAGACACGGTAAAGCTGACGCGGAGACGCAGTGAATGGGGTAGAAAATGGGATTTCTCCGCGTCTTCGTGTCCCCGCGTCTCCGTGTCGGTTCTAAGCCGTATCCCCGCGTCTGTTTTACTTCCTCTCCGACCACTTGGGAATGGGGAAGATCATCTCGGCCCCGGCCAGGTTGTAAGGCCAGATGGCCCGCTGGACCTTGTCCTGGTACTGGATGACCAGGGCGTCCACCAGGATGTTCTGCCCGTTGGCGTCAAACTTGACTCCGCGCCACGGGGTTACGAGCTGCTCGGGGGGGAGGTTGGTCTTTTTGAGGGCCTCCTGGATGGCCTCGGGTTTCGTGGAACCGGCCCGGTTGATGGCGTCGCAGAGGACCAGGAA
>JAPLIW010000732.1 GCA_026388915.1 Deltaproteobacteria bacterium | reverse complement strand
TCCCGCTGAAAGAGCTTGACGCCCACATCAACGACCCGGCGTTCATCGACCCGGTGGCGGATGCTTTTTTATCCATGATGGAGGAATTTTCGGCGGGATGAAGGAGGAGAAAATTTGAAACGTCTTTTAGATCGGAATGCCATCGTTACCGGGGCAGCCCAGGGCATGGGCCTGGCGATCGCCAAAGCCCTCTACCGGGAAGGAGCCCGGGTGTTGCTGATGGACGTAAACCAAGGAGCCGTGACCGCTGCTACCAAGGAGATCGATCCGAGCGGGTCTCGCGCGGTGGGAAGAAGAGGGGATGTAGCCAGGCCGGAGGAAGTGCAGGCGCTCGTCAAGGAGCTGAAGGCGCTCTGGGGGACGGTCGACATCCTGGTGAACAATGCCGGGGGGGCCCTTCATACGCCCCATGTGCTCGAGGAGATTCAGGAGAAAGACTGGAATCTCGTGGTGGACGTAAACCTGAAAGGGACTTTCCTCTGCTGCCGGGCGGTGATCCCGGAGATGGCCAGACAGGGGAAGGGAGTGATCGTCAATATGTCCGCCCTGGCGGGGCACTGGAGGGCATCCCTGGCCGGCGTCCAATACGTCGCCGCCAAAGCAGGGGTGGAGGGGTTGACCCGCCAGCTGGCTTATGACTGGGGGAAATCGGGGATCCGGGTGAACGCCGTCGCCCCCACCGTGACGTTGACCGGGGGCCGGGTCCAGGGGCTCTGGGAGGCCAAAAGCGAGGAAGAAAAAAAGAAGGTTCTTTCCGCCATCCCCCTGGGCCGGTTGGGGACTCCCGAGGAAGTCGCTTCCGTGGTCGTTTTCCTGGCCTCCGATGAATCCAGTTTCATCACCGGCATTACCCTCGATGTGAACGGGGGGCGGTATCTTCGGTAAAGAACCTGACTTCCCATTCTGGGGGTAGAATTTTGCCTCCCTTCACTTTTGAGATGCCTATTCTTGTGGCCCGGGGACAAGGCCGTGGTTGGAAGGCAGGATCGGCGCTTCAAATTCGGAATGCGGAATTCGGAATTGGGAATGAAGCGGTATAGGCTTGTGGTTCTTATTCCGCATTCCGCACTCTAAATTCCGCATTTTGAGAGGTTTCCGCCCGGACCGATGAAAGAATCCGTGCCTCATCATGCCGAGAACCACGGCCTTGCCCCCGGGCCGGGCAAGGCCTCCAAGCTATGAACATTGATCTGATTCCTGGAAAGTGAAGGGGGGCAAGGAGGCAGAATCGCTTGACGCCCAATGGCCTTCAAAGTATACTCACCCTACTTGAAATTCCGGCTCCCAGGATAGGGTCTTGGGCAGGGTTCAGCATGGTCCTGCCGACAGGATATCCGACAAGGAGGTGATGTGAAGCGGCATGAATGGAGGTAAGAATGCGGCCCGCTCGTGAAGGATCTGAAACTCAGGATATTCTACCAGAAGGAGGGTCAAATGAAGAAGTTTCTGATTCTGTTTTCTATCTTCGTATTCTGCGGTGTTTTGGGTTCCGGCAACGCCCTGGCGGCCGATCCCGTTAAAATAAAGGTCGGTATCCTGCTGCCCCTCACCGGCACCTTTGGGGCGGTGGCTGAGACCCAGAGGGATGGGGCGCTGCTGGCCGTGGATGTGGTCAACAAAAAGGGCGGGCTCAATATGCCCTGGGGAAAGGTGCAGGTGGAGGGAGTGGTCGCCGATGATGAAGCCAAACTGGACGTGGGGGTTCGGCGTTATCGCTACATGGTCACCGAAGGGGTGAAAGGGGTGGGCGGTCAGACCTGGGCACCCCTGGCCTTCGCCATTAATGCCCTGGTTCTGAAAGATCCCATGCCCTATTTCCCCGTTTGCGTCATGGCCAAGGAAGGTTTTCTAAAGGGCAAGCTGGCCGATTCCACCTTCGCCACGGCCTACAGTCCATGGACGGTGGGATACATGGACGGCTCCGCGGCCATCAAGGTGCTGGGCAAGAAAAAGATTTTCTTCTTGGCCCGCGCCGACAGCTGGGGCTGGGACATCCGGGACGGCGTCTATGCCGCGGCCAAAGAACACGGTGCGGCGATTGCCGGGTATGACGAGGTCTCCCTCGGAACCAGCGACTACACCACCATTCTGCAGAAAGTCCGGGCGGCAAAGCCGGATGTTTTTATCTCCGCTCAATTTGGTGGCGATGCCGTGGCCCTTTTAAAACAGGTCCAGCAGATGGGCCTCAACAAGGAAATGACCATTTTCAATGCATTCATCACCAACGTGGTCGCTAAGGGCATTCCTCCCCAGGCCCTGGAGGGTGTCTACGCGATGCATTATTTCTACTATGACCTGGCTGACTTTGAAGACCAGGAAGTAGCCAAAAGCGCCAAGGAGTTCACCGAACTGTACCAGGCGAAATACAAAGCCCCTCCGGATGCCTATGCAAC
>JAPLIW010000295.1 GCA_026388915.1 Deltaproteobacteria bacterium | reverse complement strand
GTGCCTTAAGCTATTATCACCCCCACCCTGACCCTCCTCCATCAAGGGGGAGGGAATTGGAGGGATCCCAAATTCCCCCCCTCCCCGCGAAGGTGTGAAAAAATTGATTTTCAGCCGTCACCCCGGTGAAAACCGGGGTCCCGTAAGTTCGTAAATCCTTGAAAACACTGGATTCCGGCTTTCGCCGGAATGACGTGAAAAAGAACTAATTCGATTTTTTCACACCTTCCGCGCGGGAGGGGGTTGGGGGAGGGGGGTAAAAACGGTGTTTATGCAGTTTGAAATTCTGAAAAGCGACAAAAATTCGAGTGCCCGGTTAGGGAAATGCCATACGGCCCACGGCGTCTTCCACACCCCGGCCTTCATGGCCGTGGGGACGCAGGGGACGGTGAAGGCCCTGACGCCGGAAGACCTTCGGGAAATGGGGGCGGAGATCATCCTCTCCAACACCTACCATCTGTATCTTCGGCCCGGGCACGAGCGGATTCGGCAGCTGGGCGGACTTCACCGATTCATGCACTGGGATTATCCGCTTCTCACCGACAGCGGAGGGTTCCAGGTCTTCAGCCTCAACTCCCTGGTCAAGATCTCCGAAGAAGGGGTTGAGTTTCAGTCTCATCTAGACGGATCCAGGCATGGGATCACTCCGGAGAAGGCCGTGGAAATCCAGGAGGCCCTGGGGGCCGACATCATCATGTGCCTGGATGAATGCACCCCCTACCCGGCCGGCCATGAGGAAGCCGAGCGTTCAATGGAACTGACCCTGAACTGGTCGCGCCGGTGCAGGGACTCCCGCCGCCGGCTGGACCAAGCTCTATTCGGCATCGTACAGGGAGGAATGTACCCGGACCTGCGCAAGAGATGCGTGGAAGCTTTAAGGGAAATGGGCTTTGATGGGTACGCTATCGGAGGAGTGAGCGTGGGAGAAAGCAAGGAGAAGATGGTCGAGGTCGTATCGCAGACCGTTCCCCTCCTGCCTTCCGATCAGCTGCGTTACTTGATGGGGGTGGGTACGCCCTTCGATATCGTGCAGGCGGTCCAGCAGGGCGTGGACATGTTCGACTGCGTGCTGCCCACCCGGAACGCCCGCAATGGAATGCTTTTCACCAAGAGGGGGAGGCTGGTCATTAAAAACGCCCGGTATGCGGACGACGATTCGCCCGTCGAACCGGGATGTTCCTGTTACACCTGCCGGAATTACAGCCGGGCTTATCTTCGCCATCTCTACCTGGCCGAGGAGATCCTGGCCATGCGCTTGAATACGGTACACAATCATGGGAGAGATCCGCCAGGCCATGGCCGAAGACCGGTTGAAAGAATGGGTCAAAACTTGCTATGCTCAGGGGGCTTCGGAACCGGAAGAAGAAAACGAACCCGGGCAACTGGACCCCTGGGGGGCTTCTTCCCCCAAAAAGCCGGCCGGGAAGAGAAATCCGGCGCCGGTGAGAATTGTGTTTATGAAATGATCTTGAGCAAAAGGCCCCTCCCCCTCGAAAGGGAGTCCTAAAAGGAGGGAAGGGCCGTCATCCCCGCAAAATTTGTCCCTGAATGTTGTAAGCAGGGAGCGGGAACCCAGGGTGATCTTTCCGTTTGGGAAACCCATCGCTGAAATCCCCCTCAACCCCCCTTTGCAAAGGGGGGCAGGGGGGATTTCTGGGAGATCTTTTCAGAAGGCTAAACAATTGCCTTTTTTCAAGGGGGTAAAGTTTTACAGCTAATTTTGAAATTAAATTCACAAGGAGGGTAATTCCATGTTTTCCAGTGAAGCCTATGCAATGGGAGGATTGGGTGGCGGATCTCAGGGGGGGTTGACGGCGTTTCTTCCCCTGATTCTCATGTTCGTGGTCTTCTACTTTCTGCTCATCTGGCCGCAGCAGAAGAAAGCCAAGGCCCACAAGCAGGTTCTGGCCAACCTGCAAAAAGGGGATAACGTGGTCACCTCGTCCGGGATCTACGGAAACATCACCGGCATCACCGACACCGTGGTCACCCTGGAGATCGCCGAGAAGGTCCGGATCAAAATGGCCCGCAATTCTATCGCCGGGGTGATCAAAGGCCAGGTCTCGGGCTGATCGTCGGCCCGACCCTTCGATTCGCACCTGAAAATTCAAAGGAGAACGAAACATGTGGAGAAGCATCCAGTTGAGGGCTGGGCTTATCGTCGCCTTCTTGGCCCTCTCCCTTATCTTTCTCGTCCCAACCTTGGTCGATCCCCTTCCAAAATGGTGGACGAAATTTCTTCCCACCGAGAAGATCAATTTGGGGCTTGACCTGCGGGGAGGGATGCACCTTCTGCTGGAAG
>JAPLIW010000601.1 GCA_026388915.1 Deltaproteobacteria bacterium | reverse complement strand
TATTCGCGCTTTTCCCAGCCCACCGGAGGGTAGGACTTGCCATGCCAGGGCAGGTCGAAAGCGATCACCCGGAAATTCCCGGTCACCGCCTCATCGCCCATGAGGTGGCGGAATTGTCTCGAGTCGGCCCCCGCGGTGTGGAGGCACACCAGGGGAATTCCCTGCCCCGCCTCTTCGAAATAGACCCGGCAGTCTTCTCCCATGACCGATACCCGCATATACCGCCCCACGATGGGTTCCATGTCTTTCGCGTTCACCGGGAACCTCCTTCCTGTGGCAACGCAACGACGTCCTTGAAATACTGGAGGTTCGCCATGAGGAGGTGCAGGTTCCCCTCCAGGGCCATCTCGCCCCGCTTGGTGAGGGCGAAAATATCATGCCACCCCGGCGGCGGCGGGTTCTGCCAGAGAGCGGCCCAGCCCTTCGCCGAACCCCGCACCGCAAACGCCCAGGAACACAATAACGGCAATCCCTTGCGACATTCGCGAATGCTTCCCTCTTCGATCCGGAGCAGAAAGGGCACGGTCCCGATCTGAACCACACAATCCACCGTCAGATTCCGCCCCCGCCAGACCAGATGCCTGTCCGAGTTCACGACCTTTGGAACCGCCCGTTCAAATCGGTCGCAGAGTTCCTGTTCCAGGGATGCGGCTGAAACCTTTGAATCCCCCGGCATGGGTTTCCTCCCTTTGGTTTATTCTATCGTCAACCCGGGCCAGCCTTCCCGCGAATGCCCCGGCATCGCCAGCCTATTTTTCACTTCTTACCTCCACGCCCGCCAGCTTCTCCAGAGGGCGGATGACCGCGGGATGGTACTTCTTGCTCTCCCCGCCGGCTCCGGCGGAAATATACTGCTGGGCGGCCAACGCCGCGAAATGGAGAGGAATGCGCAGTTTTGTCCCCGTCGAAAGGGCCAAGTCCAAATCTTTCAACATATAGTCGACGGGAAAGACGCCTTCTTCGAACTTTCCTTTCATGACGTTGTTCTTGTAGTGGTTCTGCAGGACAAAACTGTTCCCCGACCCGCTGGAGAGCGCTTCAAACAGGGTATCCGGTTTCACCCCGGCCTTCACCCCCAGAACCATGGCCTCGGCCAGGGCGCAGGTGGTCACCGCCACCATGAGATTATTGACGATCTTGACCACTTCGCCGCTGCCGATATCGCCCACGTGATAGATGTCCGTCCCCATGGCCGCCAGAATCGGCCGGTACCGATCGAAGACCTCCTTTTTCCCGCCCGCGTAAATCACCAGGGTTCCGGCGACGGCCGCCGGAACCCCCCTGGCCACGGGGGCATCCAGCATCTCCGCTCCCTTTCCTCCGAGGATCCGGGCGATTTCCCTGGTGGTGATGGGATCAATCGTGCTCATGTCGATGAGAACGGATCCTCTTCGGATTCCTTCGGCCACCCCCCCCTTTCCAAGGACAGCCTCCCTCACGTGGACGGAAGCGGGCAATATGGTGATCACCACCGGGCATTTCTCCGCCACTTCCCTGCAGGATGCGGCCGTGTCGGTCCCCGCGGCCTTCAGCGGCTCCATTCTTTCCGCAACGATGTCAAATACCGTAAGCGGGAAACCTTTCTTTACCAAATTTTTAGCCATGGGTCCCCCCATGGCCCCCAATCCGATGAATCCAATCTTTTCCATTTTCTCTCTCCTGCAAAGGTTGAAAAGTTCCTACCCCGGCCAAGCCGGAACCAACCAGGATATTGTAGGGGGGGCCCTATTGGGCCGCCCACAGGATGAGCAACCACGCAGGGCTGCCCCTACAATTTGTAACCATTTTGGCGTCAATGTAACCGATAAGGGATTCCGCTTTTTCCGCGACCTTGCGCGGGAAAAGTGGCTTCGCCGCCAATCCCGACCCGCTTGTAGGGGCACGACGCATCGTGCCCCTACGGCCCCGATGAAGCATCGTCCGTTCTTACCAACATGTTTGTATGAATGAGCCGCTAAGCGCCTTAGGGATTGGCCCTTCAAGAAAATCCGTTTTGCCAATCCCGGGGAAACAGTAATCCATGAAAAATTTCTTCCAAGATGTGGAAAAGAATCAGGGTGAATCGAAAGTCGATCAGCCTCCCAGGTAAGCTTTTCGGACATAATCATTGTGCAAAAGATCCGCAGCCTTCCCCTCCAGGGCCACCTCCCCCGATTCCAGTACATAGGCGTACTCGGCGAGGCGCAAGGCCATGCGGGCGTTCTGCTCGACAAGGAGGATCGACACTCCGGCTCCGTTGATCTGCCTGATGATTCCGGCTATGGCCTTGACCACCAGCGGAGCCAATCCTAAAGAAGGCTCATCCAGCAACAGGTATTGGGGCTTGGCCATGAGAGCCCGGCCGATGGCCAGCATCTGTTGCTCCCCTCCGCTCAGGGTCCCGGAGACCTGTTTCTCGCGCTCTTTCAAGACGGGGAAGTAGCCATAGACCCGCTCGATATCTTCCCGGACCTCCTGCCGGTTGCGGCGGAGATAGGCCCCCAGCCGCAGGTTTTCCAGAACGGTCAATTCCGGAAAAACCCTCCGCCCCTCCGGACAGAGGGCGATCCCCTGGCGGATGACTTCGGAGGTGTCCAGCCGGTCGATCCGCTTCCCCCGCAGGTAGATCTCCCCCGAGGTGATCGGCTTCAGGGCGGTGATGGCCTTGAGGGTAGTGGTCTTGCCGGCGGCGTTCGGCCCGACCAGGGCCACGATCGAGCCCTCCTTCGCCGCGAGGTGAATCCCTTTGAGGGCCTGGGTTTGGCCGTAATCCACTCTGACCTTGACCAGCTCAAGCAATCTCCGTGTCCTCCCCCAGGTAGGCTTTGATCACCTCTTCGTTCCGCTGAATTTCCGGCGGGGTCCCCAGGGCGATCATCTCCCCGTAATTGAGAACCAGGATCCGGTGGCACAAGCCCATGACGACCTTCATATCATGCTCCACCAGGATCACCGTGACCCCGTTTTCCTGAATCTTCTGGATCGCCCTCATCAGATGCACCCGCTCGTCGTGATTCAAGCCGGCTGCGGGCTCATCGAGCATAAGGAGCTGGGGATCTCCCGCCAGGGCAATCGCCAGGCCCAGAAGCTTCTGATAGCCATAGGGCAGGGCCTTGGCCGGATGGTCCCGCAGCTTTTCCAGGCCCAGGAATCGGAGGAGGGTTTCGGCCTTCTCCGTCTGGATCTTTTTCCGTTCCCGGACCGCCCGGGTGATGAGAAACTCGGGCCACAAGCCCAGGAAGTGATATCCCAACTGGGCCCTCATCATGTTTTCCCACATCGAGGCCTCGCCGTAGGAAACGGTGGATTGAAAAGTCCGGACCAAGCCCATCTTGGCAATCTTATACGGGGGGTAGCCGAGGATGTTTTCTCCCTTGTACAGGACTTTCCCTGAATGAGGGGCGTACATGTTGCTGATCAGGTTCAATAAGGTGGTTTTCCCCGCGCCATTCGGCCCGATGGTACCCAGGATCTCTCCCGGCTGGACGGAGAAGGTTGCCTGATTGACCGCCATCAGCCCGCCGAATTGCTTGGATAACTTTTCCACCTGGAGGATGGGGGTCATGGAGTTCCTTCCTTGCCGGCCTTCCTTGCTTTCATCCGGTCCAAGGCCTTATTCAGCACGCCCAACATGCCCGCGGGCATGAACCAGAGGGTGAGGATCAGAATCAGCCCGTAGAGCACCCTCTGGTATTCCACGAATCCCCTGAGGAACTCCGGAAGGGGAACCAGAAAGATCGAGCCCAGGATCGGACCGGCGATTCCGCCCATGCCCCCCACGACGTTGATGACGATGAGATTCACGCTTTCCCAGAAGGTAAAGGATTCCGGGGAAATGAACCGGTAGTAGTGAGCAAACAGACTTCCCGCGAGTCCGGCAAAAAAACCTCCCGTGGCAAAGGCGAACATCTTGTGTCGAAAGGTGTCGATCCCCGTGAACTCCGCCAGGTGCTCCGTCTCCCGGGTGCAGTCCATGGCTTTCCCGATGGAGGATTGATAAATCCTATGAATGACAAGCAGGGTCACGAGCATGACCCCCAGTACCAGATAGTAATAAGAAACCTTAGACAGAAGGGTGAAGGCGATGCCCGGGAAAAGCGCAATCCTGGGGGGAGGGATGTTAATAATTCCCGTGGGCCCCCCGAAGGGTTCAACGAGATTCACGAAGAAGAGCCTGACCACTTCGCCAAAGGCAAAGGTCACCAGCACAAAATAAACTCCCTGGAGCTTCAAGAGCAGGCGCCCGACCAGCAGGGCGATGCAGGCTCCCATCAGACCCGAGATAGGAAGGGCCAGGAGATAGGGAAAGCCCAGCCGTATGACGGCGAGGGCCGAGGTGTATCCCCCGATCCCCATGAAGGCGGCGTGGGCGAGCGATAATTTCCCCGTCTTGATGACCATATTCAGGCTGACGGCCAGAATAATCTGGAGATAGATGCTGATGATGACGTTGAGGTAGAACTCGTCAGCCCAGAGAACCGGGATGAAGAAAAGAAATGCGGACAGAGCCAGGAGGGCGTAGGATTTGATTTTAGGAATCACTTTCCCCTCTTCCCGCTTTGGGTTCGACCCCGGTCGTTCCCCGGGTGTGCCCCATTATCAGCGACTCACCTGGGAACGCCCGAAGAGGCCGGAAGGCCGGAACAGCAGGATACCGATCACCAGGATGAATCCCAGCAGGTCGGCCAACGCCTTGCTCGCATAGGTACTGACAAAACTTTCCGCCACCCCCAGAATCAACCCGCCCAGGAAAGCGCCCGGGATGCTCCCGATCCCCCCGAGGATCACGACGATGAAGGCCTTCACTTGGGGCATGATCCCCATCCACGGATTCAACTGAAAAAGGGGACCGATGACCGCTCCGGCGGCGGCCGCCAGTCCCGTGCCGACGGCAAAGGCCAGAGGATAAAGGCGATTGATCCGCATTCCCTGAACCCTGGCGATCTCGGTATCCTGGGCAATCGCCTGGATGGCCAGGCCCAGTCTGGTCTTTTTCAGAAACAGGTAGAACCCGGCCATGAGCAGGAAAGAGAGCAAAACCACCATCAGGCGTTCCATCGGGTAGAAGAGGGTCCCGAACTTCAAGACCCCGGTAAAGACAGGAGGGATGGATAGATCGTAGGGACCCCAGGCCACCAGCCCGAGATTCTGCAGGAGAATGGAAAGGCCCAGAGCGATGATCATTCCTTCCAGCTCTTTGTCCCGAAACCGGCGGAAGATCACTTCTTCGGTCAAATACCCCAAAAGACCGATGGCCAGGACCGCGAGGATCGCCGCGAGAAGATAATTGACCTCAAATTTCACGATGGCCGTGAGGACAAAGAAGGCCCCCAGCATGTAAAATTCACCGTGGGCGAAGTTCACGATCCGCAGGACACCGAAGATCAGAGTGAACCCCAGGGCCATCAGGATATAATTGGTCCCCAGGGTCACCCCGTTGATGATCACTTGAGGGAGCAACGTTTCGCCCAACGACTATCCTCCTCGCCGCATTCCGCTCTTTGGAAAGAGGCCCTTGGCGATCCGCCCCGCCGGAAGGCTAAGGCGTCACTTTGCCGAGAACGACTTCTTTCCCGTCCTTCACGACCATGACGTAGAAGGGGAACTTGACCTGATGGTCGATCCCGTAATCCGCTTTGCCGGTCCAGCTCATGGCCCCGGTGTATACCCCGTTGAAAGATAGGCCCTCCAGGGTCGCCTTCACCTTTTCGGTATCCGTAAGGGTCCCGGCTTTCTTGATCGCCTCGAAGAGCCACAGGGTCCCGTCATAGAACTGGGGGGTGAAGCCGTTCATGGGAGGGGGGAATTTGGCATTGTACTTCTTGTTGATCTCCTGGACCTTGGGATCATCGGGATTGATCGGACTGTAATAAATGAAACCTTCCATGAAATCCTTTCCGGCCACCTTCAGCATTTCGGGGGTGCCCGGCCCTCCCACCTTGATGATCAGGCCTTTATAGCCCATCTGGCGGGCCTGCTTTACGATCAGGCCGCAATCCCCGGGATTGGACCCGTCGAGGTTCAACACATCGGGTTTCAGGGCGAAGATCTTGTTCAGGGTCGGCATGAAGTCCACGGTCCCGCGCTCAAAATAATCGCGGAACACGATTTCGTGGCCTACGGCCTGGTGGGCTTTCAGGTTGAACCCGGTCACCTCGTATCCGGTTTCATCGTTGGGGCCCAGGATGGCCATCCGTTTGGCGTTGGGATACTTCTCTTTCAGGTATTTGAGCATGGGGAGCGAGAACTCGGCCATGGTCATCGTCGTCCGGAACGAATAGAGCTTCTTGGCGCCCAGAAATTTGGTGGTAAAGCTGTTCCCCACGAAGAGGACCTTGTTGGCCTCGGTGATCTCCTGGGCGGCAAGGCCGGCCGCGGAACCCATGGGGCCGATGACGAATTTCACCTTGTCCATGAAGATCAACCGGTTGGCCGCGTCGGCCGCGGCTTGCCCCTGGTATTTATCGTCGTAGGGAATGACCGAGATTTTATACTTTTTGCCCGCCACCTCCAAGCCGCCTTTGGCGTTGGTATCGTCGGAGGCGAGCTCGGCGCCGGCCCTCAGGGCCAGCCCCCAGCCCGCCCCCGTGCCCGAAAGAGGCGCGATCACCCCGAGTTTCAAAACATCCTGGGCCCAGGCCTGCCCCATCCCGCAGAAAAAGACCACCAACAGACATACCCCGAACTTTTTCCATCCTGTCCCCTTGATCATGGTCGTTCCCTCCTTTTCCTGGTGTTTTGCCGAACGATGTCTTTTTACATTTCCCGCGCTGTCTTGTCAATAGTAAACAACCGTTGTGTAAACAACCGTTGCCGTTGCCCGGCCTTGGCCTACGACTCAAGCATCCCGAAAATTTGAAACTCTGTGGGAAATGTGTAAAGGCAGGACGGGGTTTACTGGGTTATTAATAAGGCCATAATTATCCGGACATCGATTTTCTTTTTTGATCCTCCTGGATTCCGGCTTGCGCCGGAATGACGTAGTGAAGAAAGCCCTTCTTCTATTTGTCTCTCCGGCGAAAGCCGGAGTCCAGTTCAAGGT
>JAPLIW010000744.1 GCA_026388915.1 Deltaproteobacteria bacterium | reverse complement strand
AATCCGGTCAAGGGTGAAACGCCTCCCACCGCATAGCGGCTGACCATGGGAAGGGGGGTGCCGGTGAAAGGCCCGGTGGCAAAGACCAGGGGTTTCTCCGGGGCAAGAGGATTGCCGTTCTTGCCCATCCGTTCATAAACCAGAGCGGCAGCCAGCGTCGCCCCGCCGATGTATTTCTTTAAAAAATCCTCCGAAAGAGGCAAATCGGTCATCTTGCGGGCGGATAAATCCACTTCCAACAGTCGGCCATGGTATCCTTTCATGCCTTTATCCTCCCTTAAAAAAACGATTGAACCACAGAGACCGCAGAGTTCACAGAGATTAAATATTTTTCAAACCCCAACCCAGCCAGGGTATGAAAGAATGGAGGAAAGTTTTTTTCCTCTGCGCTCTCCGCGTTCTCTGTGGTTAATTTTTTTGGTTGTGGCCATGCCCTTCTGTGACCCCCTCGGTCAATTTAAAAATCAATATCCCGGCCGTCGTAGGCGTACCGGAAGACCTGGGCGCACTGGGCGGCGGTTATGGGCCGGGGACTGAGGTAGCAGTCCACATCTTCAAAGGCGAATTTCACCAGTTTATCGAAGTGGGCGTTGAAATCCGCCCGGGAAATTCCCAATTCTTTCAAGGTAAGGGGAACTCCGAGTTCGGTCAGAAAGGAGCGGACCCGGGCCACCAATTTGACCAGCCCTTTTTTCGCGTCTTTGGCCTCGATCCCCAGGGTCCTGCAGATCAGGAGGTGCTTATCCGTCACCGGACTGCAGAACTGAAGCGTCTGGGGGAGGAAAAACCCAACGCACATCCCGTGGTGCAGGTTAAAGACCGCGCCGAGAGAATGGCCGAAGCTGTGGGTCAAGTGAGCACCCCCATTATTACCAAAAGCCATCCCTGCAATGCTGGCGGCAATAAGCATTCTGTGGCGAGCTTCCTTATCCTGGCCGTTCTGATAGGCCCTGGGCAGCCATTGAAAGACCATTTCGATTGCTTTGAGGGCCAGGGGTTCGGTGATCTCGTTGGCGGCGGGGGTCGTGACCGAATCCATGGCATGGGCCAGGACATCCAGGCCTGTTCCGGCGGTGAGCTTGGGCGGCATGGAAATAGTGAATTGTGGGTCCAATATAGCGAAATCCGGAAAGAGTTCGTCATGGGTAATGGGGATCTTGCGAGAGGCGGCATTATCATGAATTACAGAAACTCCCGTACATTCTGAACCGGTTCCCGCAGTCGTGGGCACAGCAACGAGGATGGCTTTCTGCCGCAAGTTCAGTTTGTCTAAGGGAGAAATCATTCCAAGGTCGATGATGTCCGGCCTCTCGTAAAGGACCCAGGCCGCCTTGGCCGAGTCCATGACCGACCCGCCGCCCACGGCCATGATCAGGTCCGGTTCGTATGCTTTCATGGCCTTGGCGCATTCGGCCACGACTTCCATGGGGGCCTCGGGCAGGCATCGGGGCCATATTTCCACGGTGAAGCCGCCCGATTGGAGGAAACGGGCGGCTTTGGCCGCAAACTTGTTACCGAATTCATCGGTTACGATAAAGGCCCGCTTTTTGGCGCACCGATTGGCAAGGGTGTCCATGGTGGAAGGTCCCACCACAGGCCCTTCCGGAAAGACATTCGCCCCGATGAACATTTTGGGGGTGTTGAAAATGGTAGTAAGGCCTTTGATGGAAGTCGACAGGGCCAGGGGGGCCAGGGCTTTCAATGTGGGGTTTTCAAACCAGTTTTTCAAACCAGTAAGCCATGGGTCACACCTCACCTTCTGGGAAAGTTAATATTTCGATGGATAGCCCATCTCTGGCAGAAACGGCCTGACCGTACCCGGATTTTGATCGGGTAAAAATCGAATGCCACCGAGGATTTTGGTGAGATCTTTTCGGACTTCCATGGACGGGAGAATCACCCCCTTTCTCCGGAGAGTCCTATCGGTCTTCTCGGGCGGTTCCTTGGGTCCATCCTCATTCCCCTTGGGCGTCCCTTAAAGAAAATGAACAATTCCTCCAAAGGCAATATGAGCAAGGTGAAAAGTTTTGTCAAGGAAATTTTAGGAGGAAAATGGGGGAAATCCTTGGAGGGTGCGGCAGGCTTCCGATGAGGTGCCTCGTATAGGATCGAAGGATCTTTTCCAGGCCAAAAAGCACAAGCGATTCTTCTGGTCCCTATAAAAGAAAAAGGCCGGGTTTGACCCCCGGCCTGGTGGGAATTTCAGCCTAAAAGAGTTTAGTGGGTTGCTTCCTCCACCTCAATCTTCTTGGGTGGGGCTTTTTCCTCTACGGGGATGGTGATTTCCAGCACCCCGTCATGGTACTTCGCTTTGATCTCTTCCGCCTTCAGATTCTCCGGAACGGGCATGGAGCGCTCGAAGGAACCGTAGAATACCTCTCTCCGGTCCACCTTCTTGTCTTTGCTTTTCTTGTCCATCTTCCGCTCGCCTTTAAGGGTGAGGCATCCGTTCTCCAATTCCACATGAATATCTTTGGCTTCCACTCCGGGAAGATCGGCCTTGATGACATAGGTTCCATTCTGGCGATAACTCTCGACTTTAGGGGCCCAGTTATACTTCTCTAACTCCTTAGATTCAAATAGGTTTTCGAAAACATCCCAAACCTCTTCATCCCAGAAGCCATGGAAAAAGCCCTGGGGAATCAACTCCTCCATCGGTCTCCATCTTACCAGGCTGTTCATATTGCTACCTCCTTTTTTCCAGAGGAAATAAGGCTTTTTACCTGCCTTTCAGAAAAAAGTTAATCATTTCTTTGCCGACTGTCAAGGTAGGGATTAGCGGTCCCTTGACTGCTGAATCAGGTGCGCTCCCGGGACGGACCCGGAGTTATCTCCAGAGGGTTTTTTCATTCGCTTGCAGCAGGCGGGAAAGCGCTCAGAGGATAATTAAAAACCTAGTCGGACACAGATGAACACAGATAAACACAGATTTTATATTCGCAAAAGACTTAAAGACAAAAGACAGAAAGGGACGCGGATGAACGCGGATAAACGCGGATAAAGATTCAATAAAAAATCCTAAAAAAATTAAAGCCTTTAACCAACAGTGGCACAGATGAACACAGATTTTATATCAGAAAGAAACCCAAAGGAAAAAGATTGAAAAGGACGCGGGGAGGGGCGAGGGACTAAATCTTGAGGCCTTTGGTGGCGGCAAAAGACTGGATGATGTTGATGGCTTGATTGATTCGTCGCAGATTGTTGTTTTTGTCCTTGAGCCCTTCAATGTCCTCCAGGGGAATCTGTTTGCCCCGCAGCTCCCGGAGAACAAAATTGAGATTGAAGAGAATCACTCTCAGGTCCTCGACCGTGTATTGACGGAGAGAAGCCTGGTTGAACTGCTGAAATCCATGGGCCACGTCCTGGGCCAGCTTTTTCGGGTTTCCGGCGATGGGCATATTTCCTCTCTCTAGGGTCTCTCCAAATCTTTCAGAAATCAAGAAATAAGTCGTTTCCTTCTTGAAATGATCCGATTGTGTTTATAGCTCTTCATCATAGCTCCCCGACTCCTCTACTATGCCCGCCATCTCTACTTCCATGGCCTGATCGACCATAGAATCCACGTCCTCGCCCAGATCTTCCCCCATCTCTTTTCCCATCCGCTTCATCCAGCGGGCCATGCTGGCCGGGTCGTTTTCGTCCAGACCCCCCAATTTGCTGGGGTCCGCCAGGGATTCCAGGCGGCTTTCTTCGGAGCGAACCCGGGCCACCCGCGAGATGAGGCGGGTCATCTTTCCGCTCTGGCAGCGCTTGCACTGCGGGCGGTGGGGCTCGCGCAGATTCATGACCAGGTAACTGGAAACCTTTCCGCAATCCCGGCAAAGGTACTCATAAATAGGCATGACCGATTTCCGCTCCCTTGACAGGATCCCCTTTGTGCGGTCTAATAATCTCGGGGTCCAAAAAACCGGAATTCTATTTTATCTAATTTTTGCCCAAGGAGCAAGCCTTTGAGAGTATTGGCCGGCCGAATTTCGTACCTGCTCCTGACCCTTCTCCTCTTCAGCTCGCCCTGGGGCTGTTTTTACCGGGTAACCCTGGAGCCGGCGGTGTCCCTTAAAATGGACCCCAAAGAATACCAGCCGGTGGCCCTTCTTCCACTCCCTGCGCCCCCCGGCTCGACGGATCCTGGTGCCGAGCTTTATCCCTTCCTCCGGGATTCCCTGGAAAAAAAGGGATACACCCTGGTGAAGGAAGCGGAGGTCTCGGAGGCCCTTGAGGAAATGAAGCTGAACCCCCTTCTCCTCCTTTCTGACCGGGATTCCCGGATAAAGATTGGCGAGCGCTTAAAGGCCAAGCTCTTGATGTTTGGAACCCTTCCCGAATACAAGGTGCAGAAATCCCACCTGGGAAGTCAATCCATCGAAGCTTTTGACGGCGATTCCTACACCGCTCTGCTCCTTCCTACTTATTTTCGCGGAAGTTCCCAGATCCGTCTGATTCTGCGCATCTTCGAGTCGGGAAAAGGCGATCTGGTATGGATGTCTGAAGGAACCATACGGGCCTCCAGCGATTCCGCCGGGACCTACAGCCGGAAGCTCGCCGACCGATTACTGGAGGGTCTCCATCCCGTTTCTCCCCCGACGGCAAAATAGGCGGATCTCTCCCGAAGGTAACGGATTCGCAAGACGGTAATCAGGCGTCAATTTCGGAGGGGGTTTCTTCGGGGGCTTCTTCCGCTTCCTGGCCGTTTCCTTCCTCTTCCCGCTCCGCCAGGCGGGCCACGGCCATCACTCTTTCCCCGGACTCCCGCTCGATGAGCTTGACCCCCTGGGTGTTGCGGCTGCTCAGGCGGATCTCCCCACACCGCAGGCGGATGATCTTCCCCCCGTCGGTGATGAGCATGACTTCATCCTGGTCGGTGATCTGCTGGGTGCCCACCAGTTTCCCGTTGCGCGCCGTGGTCTTCATGGTGATGATCCCTTTCCCGCCGCGGCTCTGGAGGCGATAATCCTCGATAGGGGAGCGCTTCCCGAATCCGTTTTCGGTCACCGACAGGATGGAAGATCCCACGGTCCCCGGGGAAAGGATGTCCATGGAAACCAGGAAGTCGTTCTTCCCCAGGGTGATCCCTTTCACCCCGCGGGCGGTGCGCCCCATGTCTCGCACATCGTCTTCCACGAAATGAATGGCCTTCCCTTCCCGCGAACTCAGCAGGATTTCCTTGGTCCCGTCGGTCAGGCAGCCGGAGATGAGCTGGTCTTTATCGTCCAGGGTCAGCGCGATGATGCCCCCGGCCCGGGGGTGGCTGTAGGACATGAGGTCGGTCTTTTTGATGACCCCCTGTTTGGTGGCCATCAGCACATACTTCCCTTCCTCGAAGGCCCGCACCGGAAGGATGGCGGTGATCTTCTCGTTCCCCTCTAGGTTCAGGAGGTTGACGATGGCCTTGCCGCGGGTCATGCGGCCGGCCTGGGGCACTTCATGGACCTTGAGCCAGTACACCTTTCCCGCGTCGGTGAAGAAGAGGATGTAGCTGAGGGTGGAGGCGATGAAGAGATGCTCGACGAAGTCCTCTTCTTTGGTGGTCATTCCCATCTTGCCCCGCCCGCCCCTTTTCTGGCTGCGGTACAGGCTGATGGCGTTGCGCTTGATGTACCCCGTGTGGCTGATGGTGACCACCATGTCTTCTTCCACGATGAGGTCTTCGAGCTTGAGCTCCTGGACTTCTTCGATGATCTCGGTGCGCCGTTCGTCTCCGTAGCGCTCGTTGATCTCCCGGAGCTCTTCCATGATCACATTGAGGAGAAGCCGCTCGTTGCCCAGGATTTCCCTCAGCCGGGCGATGAGCTTGATCACCTCGGCGTATTCTTCGTTGATCTTCTCCCGCTCCAGGTTGGTCAGGCGCTGCAGGCGCATGTCCAGAATGGCCTGGGCCTGGACCTCGGAGAGGGAGAACTTGGCCATGAGACCTTCCTTGGCGTCCTTGGGGGCCTTGGAGGCGCGGATGAGGGCGATGACCCGGTCCAGGTTGTCCAGGGCGATTTTCAGGCCTTCCAGGATGTGGGCCTGGGCTTCGGCCTTGGCCAGCTCGAACTGGCTGCGGCGGGTGACCACCTCTTTGCGGTGGAGGATGAACTGCTCCACCAGCTCCTTCAGGTTGAGAAGCTGGGGCTGTCCCCGCACGATGGCCAGGAGCATGACCCCGAAGGTGGCCTGCATCTGGGTGTGCTTGAAGAGCTGGTTCAGAATCACCTGGGCCACGGCATCGCGCTTGAGCTCGATGACCACCCGCATTCCCTCCCGGTCCGACTCGTCCCGCAGGTCGGCGATCCCCTCGACTCTCTTGGCCTGGACCAGCTCGGCAATGCGCTCCAGCAGTTTGGCCTTGTTGACCTGATAGGGGATCTCGGTGACCACGATGGACTCCCGGTCGGTCCGTTTCTGCCTCTCGATCAGCGCCCGGGCCCGCATCTGGACCATCCCTTTTCCCGTGAGGTAGGCCTCCCGGATCCCGCCCCGTCCCAGGATGAAACCCCCCGTGGGGAAGTCCGGCCCGGGAATGATGCGGATCAAATCCTCCACGGAGATGTCCGGGTTTTGAATGACCGCGATGGTGGCCTCGATCACTTCCTTCAGGTTGTGCGGGGGGATGTTGGTGGCCATGCCCACGGCGATCCCCGAAGAGCCGTTGATCAACAGGTTGGGGATCTTGGCCGGAAGGATCGTGGGCTCGTTCATGGAGCCGTCATAGTTGGGAGCAAAGTCCACCGTCTGCTTGTCGAGGTCCGCCAGCAGCTCGTGGGCCAGGCGGGCCATGCGCACTTCGGTATACCGCATGGCCGCCGGCGGGTCGCCGTCGATGGAACCGAAGTTCCCCTGGCCGTTCACCAGGGGATAGCGGAGGGAAAAATCCTGGGCCATGCGCACCAGCGTGTCATACACCGCCACGTCCCCGTGGGGGTGATATTTACCGATCACGTCTCCCACGATGCGGGCTGACTTTTTGAAGGGCTTGTTCCAGTCGTTGGAGAGCTCGTGCATGGCGAACAGAACCCGTCGGTGAACGGGCTTCAGTCCGTCCCGCGCATCGGGCAGGGCCCGGCCGATGATGACCGACATGGCGTAGTCCATGTAGGACTTCTGCATCTCTTCTTCGAGCTTGACCGGCAACTGGTTTATTCCGGGGTGGGAAGACATACAAATCCTCTTAAAAAGTTCAAAGTTCAAAGTTCATTCTTGAACTTCGGATTTTCAAATTTGGATTTTTTCCGTCAAATGTCCAGGTTCGTCACGCTCAGGGCATGGCGTTGGATGAAGTCCCGGCGGGGTTCGACCTGGTCCCCCATGAGAACGGTGAAGATCTCATCGGCTTTGACCGCGTCTTCCAGGCGAACCTGAAGGAGGGTGCGGGATTCCGGGTTCATGGTCGTGTCCCAGAGCTGCTCCGGGTTCATCTCTCCCAGGCCTTTGTAGCGCTGGATCTCCAGCCCTTTCTTCCCGCCGGAGAAGATCTCCTGCACCAGGGGGGACAGACCCGCCACCTCCTGGGAGGATTCGCCGGTTTTCAGGACGAAGGGAGGCAGACCGAGAGCGCTGAGCTGCTTGGAGAGTTTGCGCAGCTCTTCGAATTGGCCCGAGCTGACTAATTCCAAATCCAGGCTGGTCTCCATCCGCGATCCGTTGGTGGAGGTAAAGCAGCGCAAGTTGTAAGAACCGTGCTCCGCATCCTTTTCCATCTGGAATTCCATCTCGCCCTTGCTCTTCTTCTCCTTTTTCAGGGCTTTTTTCACTTGCTCGACGGCCCGGTTCACTTCCTTTTCGGATTTCAGGGTGTTCTTGCTGAACGATTCCTGCTGGGCGAAGGCCAGCAGAATGTCCGGGTCCATCTTCCGCTTTGCCAGGCGGTGGAGGATCTTGTCCAGGCGGATGGCCTTCTTAACCATCTCCAGAAGGCCCTTACCGCTGAGCTGCCCTTTATCTCCCGGCAGGACGAGGCGCATGTTTTCGATCCCTTTTTCCAGAAGATAATCTTCCAGATCATCCTCGCTGCGCAGGTATTTGGGCTCCTCTTTCCCCTTTTTGACCCGGTAGAGGGGCGGCTGGGCGATGTAGAGATGCCCCCGCTCGATGAGCGGAAACATCTGGCGGTAGAAAAGGGTAAGCAGGAGGGTGCGGATGTGGGACCCGTCCACGTCGGCGTCGGTCATGATGATGACCCGGTGGTAGCGGAGTTTGTCCAGGTTGTATTCTTCCTCCCCCACCCCCGTTCCCAGGGCGGTAATCAGGGTCCTGATCTCCTGGTTGGAGATTACCTGGTCGAAGCGGGCCTTCTCCACGTTGAGGATCTTGCCGCGCAGGGGAAGGATGGCCTGGACTTTGCGGTCTCTTCCCTGCTTGGCCGAGCCGCCGGCGGAGTCTCCTTCGACGATGAAGAGCTCGCTCTCCCGGGGGTCTTTTTCCTGGCAATCGGCCAGTTTTCCGGGAAGAGAATCGCTCTCCAGGAGGCCTTTCCTGCGGGTCAGATCCCGGGCCTTGCGGGCCGCCTCCCGCGCCCGCGCGGCATCGAGGACTTTTTCCAGAATCCGCTTGGCCACCGACGGACTCTCCTCAAAGTAGGTGGCCAGTTTTTCGTTGACCAGCGCCTCGACCAGACCCTTCACTTCGCTGTTTCCCAGCTTGGCCTTGGTCTGCCCTTCAAACTGGGGGTTGGACACTTTTACGCTGATAACCCCGGTCAGGCCTTCCCGCGCATCCTCTCCGGAGAGGCTGGCTTTCAGGTTCTTGAACTGACTGAGGTTAGCGCCGTAATTGTTGAGGGTCCGGGTCAGGGCGGATTTAAAGCCGATGAGATGCGTTCCGCCGTCGATGGTGTTGATGTTGTTGGCGAAGGAGAAAAGATTCTCGGTGTAGCCGTCGTTGTATTGGAGGGCAATGTCGATGTAGATTCCTTCCTTCTCTCCCTCCAGATGGATGGGTTTGGGATGGATGGTGGTCTTGTTCTTGTTGAGGTATTCGACGAAGGAAACGATTCCGCCCTTGTATTGAAACTCCTGTTTTTTATCCGCCCGTTCGTCGGCGACGGTTATTTTTATGCCGCTGTTCAGGAAGCTGAGCTCCCGAAGCCTCTGGCAGAGCGTGTCATAGCTGAAGTCGAGACTTTCAAAGACCTCCGTGTCGGGCCGGAATTTAATCTTGGTTCCCCGCCGTTTGGTGTTCCCGATGGTTTCAAAAGGAGTAACCGGAACGCCTCTCTCGTACCTCTGGGAGTAGACTTTCCCGTCCCGGTAGATCTCCATCTCCAGGAATTCGGACAGGGCGTTCACCACGGAGACGCCGACTCCGTGGAGTCCTCCGGAATACTGATAGCTGTCACTGTCGAATTTGCCGCCCGCATGGAGAGTGGTCATGACCACTTCGGCCGCCGATTTTCCCTGCTCCTTGTGAAAATCCACCGGAATTCCCCGCCCGTTGTCTTCCACCGTGACGCTCAGGTCTTCATGAATGAGAACATCGATCTTATTGCAGTAGCCGCCCAGCGCTTCGTCGATGGAATTGTCGACAACTTCATAGACCAGGTGATGCAGGCCGGAGATTCCCGTGCTGCCGATATACATGGCCGGGCGTTTGCGGACCGCCTCCAGGCCCTGGAGCACTTTGATGTTTTCGGCGGTATAGTCTTTGGACCCCTCGGTTTGAAAATTTTCCTTGTCGTTTTTCTTGGCCAATCCTCTCACCTTTCTTTAAATTCTCATGGGCATGACCACGCAGGTATGCTGGGTATCGTTGGCCGGGCGAATAATCGCCGGGCTGGCCGCGTCCTCCAATTCAAAGAGGATCTCATCGCTGGTCAGGATATTCAAGACTTCCAGGACGAAGCGGTAATTGAACCCGACGGTCAAATCCTCTCCCTTGTAATCCACGGAAAATTCTTCCTTGGCTTCGCCGAAGTCCGGGTTGTAGGAGGAAAGCTCCAGCAGGCCTTCGGCGAAATGGAATTTGACTCCTTTGGTTTTCTCACTCGAAAGAATGGAGACGCGCTTGAGAGATTCCAGAATTTGACTTCTCTTCATGCGAATGAAGCGTTTGGTCTGCGACGGGATGACTTGCTGATAATCCGGGAATTCCGCATCCAGAAGGCGCATGATCAGGACCACCGGGTCCTTCTTGACGATGAAATTATTGCTCTTCATCTTCACCCAGACCTGATTTCCCTCTTCCTCCAGCAGGCGGGTCAGTTCACTCAGCCCTTTCTTGGGGAGAAGGATTCCCTTCTCCAGCCCCTCAATCTCCATCTTCATCGGCCGATCGATGAGGGATAGACGATACCCGTCCGTGGCCACCATGCGCAGGATTTTGTCCGCTTCACTCTCCCTCCGAGTGAAGAAAACCCCCGTCAGGTTGTATCGCGACTCGTCGTTGGAAACCGCAAAGATGGTTTTATCGATCATTTCTCTCAGCAGGGAGGATTCGAGGGAGATGAAATCTTCTTCTTCATAGGCGGGAAAGGAAGGGAAGGTTTCAGCCGAAATCCCCATGATGGTGAACTGGGATTTTCCGCTGCTGATCTCCACCCATTGATTCTCTTTCAGGCGGAAGAATACCTCTTTTTCCGGAAGCTCCTTCACCACCTCATAGAGTTTTTTAGCGGACAGCGTTGTGCTCCCCGGCTTTTTGATATTCGCGGTATAGAAGCCTTTGATTCCGATTTCCAGGTCCGTGGCGGTAATCGATATGCCGTTTTCTTTGGTCTCGATGAGAACATTCAGAAGAATGGGCATGGTTCCTTTTTTCTCCACCACACTCTGGGAACGAAAGAGACCTCTGGCAAACTCTTCCTTGTCGATCAAAAATTCCATGCTGAGTCTCCCTATTATTAATACTTATATTAATTATTAATTATTAGTAGTATTAGTAGGGCCTGTTCATAAATCGATTATATAAAAAAATTTGATCAATTTCAAATAGTTTAATTTATTTAAGGGGTGGAATAAATCCTTAATATAGGTGGAAAAAAAGAGGTTATTTTCAGTTGCCAAGAATAGAATCATTGAATCCCCATTTCACCCACAGGGAAATCCATCACTTCTGCAGCTGGTTCTTCAGCGTGTCGATGATGTTCTTCAGTTCGCGGTCTTCATTCAACCTCTTTTCGGTCTGCCGGACGGCATGAATGACCGTGGAATGATCCTTGCCGCCGAATTTTTCGCCGATTTCCGGAAAGGAAGATTTGGTCATGGTGCGACAGAGATACATGGCGACCTGGCGGGGAAGGGCATAAATCTTCAGTTTTTTGGAGGATTTAAGGTCAGAGATGGAAATATTGTAGAAAGAGGCCACGTTTTTCTGGATGTTGTCGATGCTGATCATCTTATGACGATCGCTCAGAATGTCCTTCAGGGTCTCTCTGGCCATGGCCTCGTTGATATCACTTCCCGTCAGGGAGGAATAAGCCCGCAGGCGGGTCAGCGCCCCTTCCAACTCCCGGACATTGGTTCCCAGATTGGAAGCCAGGAAGAGGCCCACTTCGTTGGAAAGGGAAATATTGAAAAGTTCCGCTTTCTTGCAGAGAATGGCCACCTTGGTTTCAATGTCCGGAGGTTGAATGTCGGCAATCAAGCCCCAACTGATGCGGGAGCGGAGTCTTTCCTCCAATCCGGGTATTTCCTTGGGCAGCTTATCGCTGGTAATTACGATCTGCCGGTGGGATTCATAGAGGGAGTTGAAGGTGTGAAAGAATTCTTCCTGGGTTCTTTCCTTGCCCCCCAGGAATTGAACATCATCCAGCAAAAGGGCATCTTTATTGCGGTATTTATTCCGGAAATCAGTCATTTTCTCGTACCGCAGGCAGTTGATCAATTCATTGGTGAATTTTTCGGAAGAGAGGTAACAGATGTTAGCCGAAGGATCGCTCTCCAGAATCTGGTTTCCGATAGCATTGATGAGGTGGGTCTTTCCCAGTCCCACACCGCCGTAGATAAAGAAAGGATTGTAATTCTTGGCCGGAAGGTTGGCCACGGCCAAGGCGGCGGCATGGGCAAATTGATTGCAGGACCCGACCACGAAGGCATCAAAAGTGTAGTTGGGGTTGAGGCCGTCCTCTTTGATGGTATGTCTCACCGGCCGATGAGGCGGAATTCGTTCCGTCGGCCTGGGCTTTTCCACTTTCTCGTCGGAAACCTCTTTGATTACAAAATGGATCGTGTACTGCTGGTTGGTAAGATGGAATAAGGAATCACGGATCAAATTCTGGTAGTTCTCCGAGATCCAGTCCTTGAAAAACTTATTGGGCACCTCCAGTTCGATCTGGCTTTCACTCAGGGTTAACACCTTTATGGGTTTCAGCCAGATATCGAAAGCCTTCTGGCTGATCTTTTCCCCCACATCGGATAAGACCTTATTCCATTTTTCTTTCATAGACTTGCCCTCGAAAAAACGAATGCCCAGGCATGGTTTTATTCACAGCCTTATAAACACCTGTGAATAAATCAAAAAGCATAATTATTTTATCATCTTAAAAGATTATCGCCCCTCCTGGAGGTAGGTCAGGTTCTCAAAGCAGGTGAACTTGTCCAGAAAAGTCAGTTCAAATTTATCGGTTGGCCCATTGCGCTGTTTGCCGATGATAATCTCCGCTTTTCCCTTGTTGGGATTGTCTTCCGATTTGTTGTAGACCTCATCGCGGTAGAGAAAGATAATGACGTCGGCATCCTGCTCGATGGCCCCCGATTCCCGCAGGTCGGACAGCTGCGGTCTCCTGTCCCCCCTTTCTTCCACCCGCCGGTTCAGCTGCGAAAGAGCCATCACCGGCACATTGAGTTCCTTGGCCAGGGCTTTCAGCGAACGGGAGATGTCGGAGATCTCCTGCTCCCGGTTGTCGGAGTCGGCCCGGCCGCGCATCAGCTGGAGGTAGTCCACCACCACCAGGCCCAGATTGTGTTCTGCCTTCAGGCGGCGGGATTTGGCCCGCATCTCCAGGGCGCTGAGGCCCGGCGTGTCATCGATGAAGATGGGCGCCTCCGAAAGGGATCCGGCGGCGCGGGTGAGCTTGGGCCAGTCGGACTCGCTGAGAAAGCCCCCGCGGAGGCGATGGGCGTCCACTTTGGCCTCGGAGCAGAGCATGCGGAGGGCCAGCTGTTCCTTGGCCATCTCCAGAGAGAAAATGGCCGATGGGATTCCGCCCTCGACTGCGGCATAAGCGGCGATATCCAGGGCCAAGGCCGTCTTTCCCATGGAGGGGCGGCCGGCGACGATGATCAGATCGGATGGCTGGAGTCCCGAAGTCAGTTCATCCAGCTTGGTGAAGCCCGTGGGCACTCCGGTGATGAGCTGGCGCTTTTCGTACAGCCGCTCAATGGTTTTGAAGCTGGCCTTGATGATGTCCTTGAGGGGATAGAAAGAGGGGCGAACCCGATCCTCGGAGATTTCGAAGATGGAACGCTCGGCCTGGTCCAGGAAATCATCCACGTCGCCGGATACGCCGTAGACCTGGCTGATGATATCCGTGGACCGGTTGATGAGCTTCCGGAGAATGGCTTTCTCTTTGACGATTTTGGCGTAATAAGAGATATTGGCGGCGGTGGGAACGCTGTTGACCAGGGAATTGAGGTACTCGACTCCCCCCACCGCTTCCAGGGCCTCCCGTTTCTTGAGCGCCTCGGTCAGGGTAATGAGGTCAACGGGCTCGCTCTTTTCGTAGAGGTCGAGGATGGCCGAAAAAATCTTCCGGTGGGACTCGCGGTAGAAGTCCCCTTCTTTCATGACCTCCAGGACCCGGTTCAGAGCCTCGTTATCGAGAAGAACTCCTCCCAGGACGGAGACTTCCGCTTCCAGGTTCTGCGGAGGAAGGCGCTGTGCCAGCAAGTCCATGGTTTTTCCATCCCCGATGCCGAAGGGGTCTCAGGCTTTATCTTTCTCCGCCGGAGACGCGGCGACCACGTTGACCTTCATCTGGGCGGTCACTTCCGGATGGAGCTTCAGGGCAACGGTATAACTGCCCAGGGTTTTGATGGGATTGGACAGATGAATTTTGCGACGGTCGATGGAAATGCCCTGTTCCTGGAGGAATTTATTGAGGTCCAGGGTCGTGACCGAGCCGAAGAGCTTCTCGCTCTCGCCCGCGGGACGGGCCAGGGTGCAGGGGAGCTGCTCAATCCTGGCGGCCAGTTCCGCGGCTTTGTGCTTTTCTTGGGTCGCTTTCTGGAGAAAGGACTCCTTCTGCTGCTCCAAGTGGCGAAGGTTAGCCGCGGTGGCCTCCAGGGCTAATTTCTTGGGAATGAGGAAATTGCGACCATACCCTTCCGCGACCTGGGCGAGATCCCCGGCCTTTCCCAGAGGAGAGACGTTTTCAATCAGGATCACTTTCATACCAACCTCCAGCGATTCAAGGATACCGGTGGCGGGCCAGAAGGGATTCTCCCAGCCTGAACTTGCGGGTTTCTTGGATCAAAGCGGGCCGCCGGCCTGGCAAGGCAAGAGGGCCCGAGGGAATGGGTCTCGGCCGGGCTATGTGCTAATCACCGAAAACGGCATGAGGGCAATATTCCGCGCTCTTTTAATCGACGCCGTCAGTTTCCGCTGATGCTTGGCGCAGTTCCCGGAGATGCGGCGAGGAAGGATCTTTCCCCGTTCGGTCATGAAATGGCTGAGCATCTTGGTATCTTTGTAATCGATCTTCATGCCGCTGTCGGCGCAGAAGACACAGACTTTCCGCCGCTGAAAAGGCCGTTTCCTCCTGGAGACGGGAGGCTTCATGCTTTCTCACCCCCTTCTTTGGGAATTTCTTCTGCGACCTTGATCTCTGCCGGCGGCTCACTCCGTTCGGCGGGCTTCGCTTTTTCGGCCCCCGCCGCTTCTTTCAGAGCCTTCAGGGATTCGGGAGTGACCTGATCGCCGATCTTGACGGTCTGAAAACGCAATACCCGTTCGCTGAGGCGCAGGTTTCTTTCCAGCTCCCGGATCAAATCGGTTCCGGCGGCGTAATCCAGGAGAAAGAAACGGCCCCGGGTGTTCTTGCGAATCTGGTAGGTCAGTTTCCGAACGCCCCAGTCATCGAGCTTGATGAGCTCGCCCTTGAAACCGGTCAGGATGGAGTTGATTTTTCCCTGGAGTTCCGAAAATTCTTCTTCAGTCAACTCCGGGTGGGTGATGAAGATAGTCTCATAGCGTCTCAAATCGTGGATCCTCCTTATGGGTTCGATAGCCCTTCGCGCGGAGCGAGAGAGCAAGGAGTAATGTTTATTTATAACCCAGGAAGGAGAATCTGGCAACGGTTTTTTTGATTGCGGGTGGAGGGATTCCCGAGATGACGGCTGTTCAGATGGAAACCCCTTGGAAGTAGCTCAGATCCTTGGTCTTTATCTTAAATTGTATTCGTATAGCTCTGTGATCTCTGTGCGCTCTGTGGTTCATCTTTTTTTATTGGGGGTTGGGTCAGGAAAGGAAAGGAGGGCTGGCGAGATGGAAGATGGAGGGGTCCAGGAGGATCACGCTTACCTCTTCGCCGGCGCGGGCCAGTGTCTGTTCCCGGGGCAGGACCACCAGTCCCTGGGCCTTCACCATAGAGGAGAGAATCCCCGATCCCTGCTCGCCCGTGGTGGTGGCATAGACCTTTCCCTTTTCGGGAATCAGGCGGCAGCGGATGAAGTGGACCAGCCCGGCTTTTTTGGGGATGTCTTCCCGCAAAATCGCCCGGAGGGCGGGTCGGAATAAATTCTGGTGCCCGGACATTTTGAGGATCGAGGGCCGCACGAACTGCTCGAAGGAGACCATGGAAGAAACCGGGTTGCCCGGGAGGCCGAAGAGCGGTTTTCCGGCGATCATGCCGAAAGCCAGCGGCTGGCCGGGACGCATGGCCACCTTCCAGAAGTTCATCCGTCCCAGCTCGTTCAGCATTGTCTTTACCAGATCGTAATCTCCCACCGAGACCCCGCCGGAGGTCACCAGGAGATCGGCCACCAGACCCTGCTGGATCTTGGCCGCGAGCTCTTCCCTCCGGTCCCTGGCAATCCCCAGTTGCAGGGGGATTCCCCCGGATTCAGACACCAGGGAGGCCAGCGAGTAGCTGTTGCTGTTCACGATCTTTCCTTCTTCCCAGGGCTCGTCAATCTCCAGGAGCTCATCGCCCGTGGAAAGAATGGCCACCCGGGGCCGCTGGTAGACGGAGACCATGGAACGCTGAAGAGAAGCCAGCATGCCGATATGGGCGGGACGCAGGAGGTCTCCCGCTTCCAAGATCTTCTCCCCGGCCTTCACATCTTCGCCGGAGAAGCGGATGTTCTTCCCCTTTTCCGGGGGGAGCAGGATCTTTACCCTTTCCCCGTCCTTCTCCGTATCCTCCACCTGGACCACGGTGTCGAAGCCGGCAGGAAGGGGAGCTCCGGTCATGATGCGGACCGCCTCACCCGGACCTCCCCGGCCCTTGAAGACCTGTCCCGCGGGGAGATCTCCGAGGACTTTAAGAACTGCAGGCTTTTCCCGGCAAGCCCCCTGAATATCCTCCCAGCGGACCGCATAGCCGTCCATGGCGGAATTGTCCCAGGGCGGGATGTCTCGGGAGGAAAGGATATCTTCAGCCAGGACTCGAGCCCGGGCCTGGAGAATCGGCAGCCGTTGGCTTCCCAGACGGGGGATCTTTTCCAGAATATGGTGGAGGGCTTCTTCTACCAGAATCATGGTCGGGTAAAGGCCTACGGGAGAAGCAGCGTATCACCGGGCCGGAGGATGGTCTTGGGGGTGATTTCATTCCCTTTACAGATCTCTTGCACATCAACCCGGTACTTCTTGGCAATCTGCCCCAGCGTTTCGCCGCGACGGACCTGGTGCTTCCTGACCGTGCGGGGGTCCAGTTTGAATACCTGGGAGAAATTTCTCTCAAAAGCTTCTTTCTTTCCCGGCGGAAGATTAATTTCAAAAGAGGCCGCTTGCGGGGGAGTCTTATCCCGCCGCAGGGCGGGATTCAGGGCACGGATCTCTTCCAGGGTCGTTTCCGCGGCCCGGGCGATTCTATCCAGACGGGTTCCCGGGGGGACGGCCACTTTTTCGTATACCAGGGGGGGGTAGTAGTCGATGTTCGAAAAGCCGTATTTCTCGGGATCCTGGGCGATGATCATGGCCGCGAGGAACATGGGGACGTATTGCTTCGTTTCCCGCTTCAGGTAACGGTGCTTGGAGATTTCCCAGAAATCCTGGCTTTTGGCCCTCTTCATGGCCTGCAGGACCTTTCCCTCGCCGGCGTTATAACCGGCGGCGGCCAGGTACCAGCAGTTGAACATTTCGTAGAGATCCTTCAGGTATTCAGCTGCGGCGTAGGTGGATTTTTCCGGGTCCCTCCGCTCGTCTACCCATTTATCCACCTTGAGACCATAACGTTTACCGGTCCGGTTCATGAACTGCCAGATTCCGGTGGCCTTGGCCCGGGACTGGGCGTAAGGATTGTAACCGCTTTCGATCAGGGCCAGGTAGAAGAGCTCTTCGGGGAGGTTTTTCTCCCGGAGAATTTTCTTCATCATCCCCTCATAAGCCTGGGAACGGGCCAAAGATCTGGTGAAGTAACTGTCGGCTTTGGTCTGGAAGAGGTCGATAAAGCTCTTCACTTTTTCGTTGAGTAGGGTGGGAAAAGCGGAGAGGATTTTGGCCGACCCCTGATCCCGGGGGAAGGTTTCCTGCACGGCCGTTTCCCGGAGGGAAGGAGTCGGGGGAAGACCCTCCATTTCGTATTCGTAAAGGCTTAAAGTTTCCCCCAATCGATCGACTGACTCTTCCGGAGGATTTGGGTTGGGAAGGGGGAAAGGATTTGCGCCGCTATCTTTATCTTCGCCTTTTTCCGGGGGTCCTTTCGGGCGGGCCTCTGCGGAAGAGGGGTTGAATGAAAGGTCTTCTTTTTCGGTCTTTAGGACAGCGAAGGACCCCTCCAGGGGAAGAGTTTCGGTAAGATCCGCTTCATCCCCGGTACTCGATAGGGCAACCATCGGCCAGGAGGAATGACCGTCGACCTGTCCGCCGAAGATGAAAGAATATGCCTCTGGGAAGCAGAAAGGAAGCTCGGACTCCGATGGAGAGGGAAGCTGCTTTTCCGGCTGAATCTCGGGCAAAGCGAAATTCCCGGGAGACGCGGGATCCATCATTCCGCCGCGGTCTGCGGGAAGGAGAGAAAGATCCTGAATGAGCTGAGCCGGGGCCGGGGAGAGGAATTTGGGGTAAACCGGGTATTGAAGTCCGCTACATCCAGCCAGAAAAAGAAGTCCGCTCAGAAACAAGAAAGCCTTTTTCAATAAGGCTCCTCTCAGAGTGGGGTTCGGAACAGGCAACTTATGATAACCAAAGCTGTTCCATCTGTCAACTCCCGCGGGGACTCCCGCGGGGATTTCTCTCTTCCCGGGGGATAGGCTCTCTACTTTCCGCGAAATACGGGGTCTCGTTTTTCCAGGAAGGCCCGGACGGCTTCCCGGTGATCTTCACTGGCCAGGCAGACCTTCTGATTTCGGGCTTCCTCCCGCAGAGCGGAGGCCAGGCTGCCCTGGATGTTTTTCCAGAGGGCCTGCTTGGCCAGGCCGAGAGCCAGAGAAGGGCTTTTTATCAGTTTATCGGCAAGAATATCAATAGCTTTAGGAAGTTCTTCGGTAGGAACCGCCCGGTTGAGCAGGCCGATCCGCTCGGCTTCGGTGGCGCTCAGGGGTTCGCCGGTAAAGATCATTTCTGCGGCCTTGGCCAGGCCAACCAGCCGTGGCAGAAAGAAAGTTCCTCCCCCGTCGGGCACCAGCCCCATGGAAATGAAGGCCTCCACCAGCTTCGCCCGTTCGGCCGCAATCCGCAGGTCGCAGGCCAGCGCCAGGTCAAGTCCCAGGCCGGTGGCGAATCCATTCAGGGCGGCAATGATTGGCTTGGGGGTGCCGATCAGGAGGCGAATGATTTCCTGGACTTTCTGCAGGAGGAGGGCCGGGGCAAAATTCCCGGGTTCGATTTGGCGGCTGAATTCAGAAACGTCAGCGCCGAAACAGAAGGCCCGCCCGGCGCCCGTAAGGATTAAAACCTTAACCTCCGGATCCGCCGCCGCCTCTTTTAGAGCGGTGAAAAGGTCATCGATGATTTCCCGGTTCAAAGCATTCAGCGCCCGGGGACGATTGAGGGTGATGGTAACCCTGCCGCCTTCCTTCTTATACAGGAGGGACCGATACTCCATAAGCCTCCTCCCTGGGTAAGAGTGCCGCATTATAGCATTTTTCTTCAGCCGGGATATTTATTAAGCGGCAGGATGGGTTTTTGGGGGCATTATCACCTTGACGGGGGTCTGGAAATAAAATTATAATGAAATACTTTCTGGGGAAATTGAGGGATCGTCTAGCGGCAGGAGGGCAAGCTCTGGACCTGCTAACCTAGGTTCCAGTCCTAGTTCCCCAGCCAAGGCCTATTGATGATTTTCATCCGGTCCCATCGTCTAGCGGCCTAGGACGTCGGCCTCTCACGCCGAAAACACGGGTTCGATTCCCGTTGGGACCACCACCCGAATTGCGGAATGCGGATTTCGGATTGCGGAATAAAACATCCCCCCCTTTTGTCAGATCGATCCCCCCAGAATGATCTTTATCCTGGTCCTCTTCTCTTCAATGTTGAAATTTCCCACAAAACTTTGAGAAAGGAATAGATTTTGACCGGGGAGATCAGCGCGCTGGGGTGTGCCTTCACTTGGGCCTTGAGCAGCGTTTTCACCAAATCTCTGGCGCCCCGATTCCATCCCCTGACCCTGAACCTCCTCCGTTGCCTGGGGGCATCTTTTGTCCTTTGGGCCCTGATTCCTTTCTATCCCGGTATCCAGTCTTTGTACCAGGCGCCTGCGGTCTCGGTGCTCTTTTTGGTCATCTCGGCTCTGCTGGGAATCTGCCTGGGGGATACGATCTATATCGAGGGTTTGAAGATGATCAATGTCACTCTGGCTTTCCCCCTGGCCCAGTCCTCGATGCCGGTCTTAACCCTGATCGCCGCAGTGCTGTTCCTGGGAGAACGAATGACCTGGTCTTTGGCCGTGGGGGCCGCCCTGGTGATCGGGGGAATTTACCTGATTGCCGTTCCCCACGGGCCCGCTCCCGCTTTCCCTTTCTCCCCAACCCATCAGAGAAAGAGAAGGGGGATCGGTTTGATCCTGATGGCCTCCGTCTTATGGACCATTTCCATATCCCTTCTGAAGCTGGGCCTCCAGGGCGTCAACCTGGTCATGGGCAACGGGATCCGACTCCCGCTTGCCTGTCTGGTGTTCATTCCTCTGGCATTGGGCCAAAGACAAGGCGACCTTTTCTGCAAACCCAAAGCCCGGGAAATATTTTTGGGAGCCTTCTCCGGGGCCCTTTCTTTCGGCCTGGGGGGATTTTTGTTCCTGGTGGCCATCCAGTATGCCGGAGCCGGCAAGGCGGCGGTGCTCACCAGCTGCGCCCCCCTCTTCGCCCTTCCGCTTTCGGCCCGCTACTTGAAGGAAAGGGTGACGGCCCGCGTTCTATGGGGAACCGGCTTGGGGGTCATGGGGATTTTTTTCCTCCTGTAAGCCCTTCCAGGGGAAAGGACCGCTTGCCCGCCCTGTCGTTTTTCCGTATCCCCGTGTCGATTTTCTCGGCATTCCGGGAACCCCATGCGGCGTTTGATTTTTGGTCCCCTTTTCGAGCCTTTTCTGGTATAAAATTTATTCAGGCTTTGGCCTTCCCCTCGAAGGCCATAAAGGCCAAACAACTTCCCTCCAGGAGATTTTCCATGGACCTTTCCAAGATCCACAATTACCTCCGCGAACAGAGGAAGAAGGCTGAAGAATCCGACCTCCCCCTGAAATCCGTGCGGGTGATCGACTTGGGAGCGGTGGTCGCCGCTCCCTTTGCAGCAACCCTTCTGGGAGACTTCGGGGCTGAAGTGATCAAGATCGAGCCCCCGGGGGTTCCCGACGCCATCCGGTACTGGGCCAGGGTACAGAACGACATGGAACCCTTCTGGCTGGTGGCTTCCAGAAACAAGCTGCCCATCACCCTGAACCTGAAACACCCCGATGCCCAAAAGATTCTCGCTGAGCTGGTGAAAAAATCGGATGTTCTTTTCGAGAACATGCGCCCGGGGACGCTGGACCGGCTGGGCTTCTCCTCGCAAGAGCTTTGGAAGATCAACAAGGGCTTGATCATCGGGCGGATTTCGGGCTACGGCCAGACCGGGCCTTCCCGGAACAAACCCGGATTCGGGACCCTGGCCGAGGGCATGAGCGGATATACCTACATGAACACCCATCCCGGGACCCCTCCCACCAATCCGCCCATCCCTCTGGCCGACATGGTTGCCGGAACCCATCTGGCCCTGGGAGCCATGGTCGCCCTCCGGGACCAGAAACGGGGAGAGCGGGGGGGAAAGGAATTCGAAGTTTCCCTGTATGAACCCCTCCTGGGATACATGGGCGGCCAGTTCTTGATTTACTCCCTGACGGGAGAGAATCCCCAACCCATGGGCAACGAGTCCAACTTCACCTCTCCCCGGAACAGCTACCAGACCAGGGAAGGAAAGTGGGTAGCCCTCTCGGCCAGCGCCCAGGCTCCCTTCGAGCGGATGATGGGCCTGATGGGCCATTCAGAGCTGAAGACGACCCCCGGATTCCGCAACAATCAGGAAAGGCTCCAGAGTGAAAGCCGGGTCGTGCTAAACCGGATCATCGGGGACTGGATCCGGGCCAGGACCCTGAAAGAGGTCCTGGATGAATGCGAGAAAGCGGGAGTCACCATCGGGCCGGTCAATACCATGGAGGACATTGCCAACGACCCCCATGTGCGGGAGAGAGGGAGCCTGGCCTCGGTGTATGACCCGGCCTCGGGAAAAACGCTTTCCTTCCCCGGGGCGCCGGTCCGTTTCCTGAAGACTCCGGGTCAGGTCCGGTTTCCCGGGCTTCCCATGGGTGCGGCCAATGAGGTGGTCCTGGCGGATCTTCTGGGCTATTCCTCCGCGGAGATCGGGGAATTGAAGGCCAAGGGAGCGATATGAGAATCAGAGTCTTCACCGCCCGGGATATTGACCGGGCGCTTTCCATGGCCGAAGCCATCGAAGTGGTTAAAGATGCCTTTGTCCAGCTCTCCCTCAAGAAAGCCCAGTCCCCGGTCCGGACTTCGCTGAATTTGAAGGAGCCGGGTGAAGCGGCCCTGGTCATGCCCGCCTATATAGAAGAATCCGGGGCCCTGGGCGCCAAGATGGTGACGGTTCTTCCCTGGAACCCGAGGGCCAATCTCCCTGCGGTCCAGGGGATCGTTTTTCTTTTCGATGCCGCCACTGGTTCTCCCCTGGCCATCTTGGAGGGAACTCATCTCACCCGCTTCCGCACGGGGGCAGCCACGGGGGCGGCCACCCAGGTCCTCTCCCGGCCGGATTCCAGGACTCTGGCCATCTTCGGAGCCTGGGGCCAGGCGTTCTTTCAGGTGCAGGGGGTTCTGGCGGCAAGGAAAATGGGGCAAGTCAAGATCTTCGACCTCCTTCCGGAAAAGGCGGATGAGCTGATCGCCCGGCTGCGGGGGGACGCTTCCTGCCGGGGGATTGAACTGCTCCGGGCAGGGACCCCGGCCCAGGCGCTGGAGGGGGCGGACATTGTGGTAACGGCCACGACCTCCAGTCGGCCGGTCTTCGATGGAAAGCTGCTGAAGGAAGGAATGCACATTAACGCCATCGGGGCTTTCAAGCCCGAGATGCAGGAGGTGGATGAAGAAACCATCCGCCGAGCGCGGATTTTTGTGGATTCCGTGGAAGCTTGCCTGGAGGAGGCCGGGGATGTGATCATCCCCCTGAAGAAGGGGTTGATTCAAAAGGCGGACATTCTGGGGGAACTGGGAGAAGTGGTGGCCGGGAAAAAGCCGGGAAGAGGAGAGGCCCGGGAGATCACCTATTTCAAATCCGTGGGCAACGCCGTGCAGGACGTCTCCGTGGCTCAGGCCGTTTATCGGCGCGGCCGGGAAAAAAATTTAGGACAAGAGGTGGATCTGTAAAAGAGGCCGAAAATAGGGTCTTGACAAAAGAGGACAAAACGTAGGAGATTCTCGAATAGGATTGAATAAGGGAACGAAAAGAGGTAGGAAAAAATGCAGAACCTGGAATTCGGCTTAACCCTGACCGTGCTGGGAATGGGAGGGACGCTGATCATCCTCTTCCTGATCGGTCTGATCGTGGACGGGCTTAATAAAATACTGTTGCCGGGCGAAAAGAAGGGAGAAGGACGAGGCTAACCATGATTATAGATGGATTATCTAGCTTACTCATAGGCTTCAGCAACTTTCAGTGGAGCCATGGAGTCATGATTGTGGTGGGATGCGCCCTCCTGTACCTGGGTATCAAGAAAAACATGGAGCCCCTTCTCCTGGTGCCCATCGGGTTCGGAGCCATCCTGGTGAATATTCCCATGTCGGGATTAATGGAGGAAGGGGGACTGCTGCGCCATTTTTACGAGGCGGGGGTTCTGACCGAAATTTTCCCCTGCCTGATTTTTGTGGGAATCGGGGCCATGACCGACTTCGGCCCCCTCCTGGAAAATCCCCGGATCCTGCTCCTGGGAGGGGCCGGGCAGTTCGGGATTTTTCTCACCCTTCTTTTGGCCTTGGCATTGGGGTTCACCCAGCTGGAGGCGGTGGCCATCGGGATTATTGGAGCCTGTGACGGCCCGACCGCCATCTATGTGACTTCCAAGTACGCCCCCCACATGCTGGGGGCCGTATCGGTGGCGGCCTACTGCTACATGTCCCTGGTCCCCATCATTCAGCCGCCGATCATGCGGGCCCTTACCTCGGCGGAAGAGCGCAAGATCGTCATGAAGTACGAGAAGAAGACCGTTTCCCCGACGCTGAAGGTTCTCTTCCCCATCGTAGTGACCCTGGTAACCTGCCTGATCGCTCCCATGGGAACCCCTCTGATGGGAACCCTCATGCTGGGGAACCTGCTGAAGGAGAGTGGAGTGACCGACCGGCTGGTCAAGGCTTCGCAGAACGAGATTGCCAATATCGTCACCCTGCTCCTGGGGATCTCCATCGGGGCCACCATGTCCGGCCCGGCCTTCCTGAAGCCTCAAACCCTGATCGTTCTGGGATTAGGACTGGTGGCCATCTCTCTGGACACGGCCATGGGAATCTTCCTGGCCAAGATCATGAAGGTTCTATCGGGGGGGAAAGTCAACCCGCTGATCGGAGCCGCGGGAACCTCGGCCTTTCCCATGTCCGCGCGGGTGGTGCAGATGGTGGGGCAGAAGGCCAACAAGAAGAACTACCTCCTCATGCATGCCATGGGAGCCAATACGGGCGGGCAGATCGGCTCGGTCCTGGCCGCCGCGGTTATGCTTTCCCTCTTGAAGGGCATGGGGATCGTCTGATCATTTACCGCTTTTCTTGAGCAGGTCCAAGTACTGCTGAGCCAGCTGGGCGGCCTCGCTCTGAGGGGCGAGGCGTACCACCTCCTGGAAGGATTTCTGGGCTTCCGCTTTCTTCCCCGCCTCAAAATACAGCTTCCCCAACTGAAAGTGGGCATCCACCAGGCCGGGCACGATCCTGGTTGCCTGACGAAAGGCAGCGATGGCCTGGTCCGTCTGTTTCCCGTCCCGGTAAGCGATGCCCAGGTTGTAGTGGGCCAGGGCGAAGTCGGGTTTCATGCCGATGGCCTTCCGGTAGTTTTCGACGGCGTTCTTCAAGTCCCCTTTCTTGTAAAAGGCCCAGCCGATGTTGTTGTGCACGAGAAAGGGCGTCATGTACAGGAAGTCCTTCAGAACCAGGTTGAGTTCCTGGATGGCCTCATCCCATTTCCCCATCTCCAGGTAGGTGGCCCCCATGGCGTTGTGGACCTCGGTATACTTGGGGTCCAGTTCCAGGGCTTTGCGGTAGTGCTCCAGAGCGTCGGTATATTTTCCCTTGGCGCTCAAGGCCATGCCCAGGAGGTGCTGGATGGCGGGGTCCCTGGGGTTCAGCTTTTCCGCCTCGAAGAGCTCCCGGACGGCGGAAGTAGGGTCTCCCTGCTGGAGGGCATTATAGCCCAGCCCATAGTGACCGCTGGCCCGCTGAATGTTTTTTTCATCCGGGCCGCAACCGGAGAAGAGAAAAAGCCCGGCGAGCAACAGCAGAAAAGGGGATAAAATATTCATGCCCATCCGTCCTCCCGTAGAACCGGTTTACCGCCTACCGCTTTTCCTCCTCCAATATAGAAAGAAGCAGGGTCGGGGATGATTTACTGTACCGCACTCGCGAGCTCCCGTCCAGCTTTCTCCAGCAGATGCCGGAAGATCCGCGCCAGGCAGTCCTCCGGGGGATGCTCGGTATCCAGGGATAAGTAGAGATCGCAATCGAATCCTTCCACGGGGTCATAATCCTTTTTCTGCTCGGCCAAAAGCTCCCCCCTTCCGTCGGAAGGTTCGTTCTTCTCCCGGGCCCGCCGGGCCAGCCGTTTGTGGATTTCCTCTTCCGAGGATGAACATTCGATGAAGAGAAAATCCGCCTGGGTCTCTCGGGCCAGGTCCCGGGCCGTGGTCCGGTCTGCTTGCTTCTTGAAAGAACCGTCCAGGATGACCGATTTCCCCCCGCCCAAAAGGATTCGCGCCCGGTCCAAAAGGGTCTGATAAGTCTTCCGGGAAAAATCGGGAGCATAGATGCCCCGGTGGAACTTCTCAAAGCGATGCTCCAGGGGAGAAATCTGCGCCAGTTCTTTGCGGAGAACGTCCACCCGCAACCATTCCCATCCCAGGGCTTCCGCCAGGGACCGGGCGAGGGTCGATTTCCCGGTGGCGATCAATCCTCCGGTGATGACCAGCATGGGGCGGTTCATCCGGGCGGCATAGGTATGGGAGAGGCGGTAATAACGGCTGGCTTCACCCAGGGATGAAGCCTCTTCTTGAGCCGAGATATTCGGATCCTCCAGACGAAAAGAGGTTACCTTGGCGCGCACATAGGCGCGGTAGGATTTGTAGAAATCGAGGAGCAGATAGAGGGACCAGTCCCGGGAGATCCTCAGGTAGTGAGAGGCCAGATCGGAGGAGATCGGGGGTTGTTGATGATAATCCAGGTCCATGAGCAGAAAGGCGATGTCCGCCGCCACGTCCGAATAGCGGAATCGCCGGTTGAACTCGATGCAGTCGAAGATGAGAATCTCTTCTCCCAGGCAGATATGCTGAAGGTGGAGGTCTCCGTGGCAGTCGCGGATCTTCCCGTCGACGATCCGCTTCTGAAAGAGAGGAAGATGGTGTTCCAGGAAGCGGCGAGTGGCCCCGATGATCTCCCGGTAAAGATCCGGGGTTAGAACCCGGCCCACGTATTTCTCCGTCTGGGAGAAATTTTCTTCCAGATTGCCGCGGATGGTTTGAATATTCCCGAATTTGGAGATCTCCGGGCTGGTGGCGGCCCGGGTATGGAAACGGGCGATCTTGGCGGCGATTCTTTCCACAACCTCCGGGGTTATGGCCCCCTTGGCCAGCCACTGGTCCATCATACAGTCCTGGGGAAGGCGCTTCATCTTTACGGCGTACTCGATCACTTCACCCGGACCTTCTCCGATGATAACCCGGCCTTGGTGGGAGCGGATCTCCACCACCCCCAGGTAAACCTCCTGCGCCAGCCTTCGGTTGAGATTCACTTCCTGCTGGCAGAAGTACTTCCTTTTTTCCAGGGTGGTAAAGTCGAGGAAACCGAAGTTCACCGGTTTTTTGACCTTGTAGACATGCTCCCCGGCAAAGAAGATGGCTGATATGTGGGTCTGCACCAGTTCGATTTTGGCCGGCTTTTCGGGGTAGATTTGGGAATTCTGGAGGGCGGCCACCAGGGATGAAAATTCCATGATGAAATTCTCAGTTTTTTCCCTTTCCCTGTCAAGATGAAAAGCTTTCCTCTTAATGGGCCAGGGTAGCGAAAATATCCCGCAAGGAAGAATCGCTACATGGGTTGAGCCTGGCATCCTCATTTTTAACCATTTGATTTAAATAGATAAAAATCTTGACTGGCCCAAAGGTTCTTCTATAATAAAAATATTAGTCACCTCAAGGGCTTGGGAAAGAAAGGAAACCTTGAGCGAGCTGGCGATCGTAATCCTGGCGGCGGGCAAGGGAACGCGGATGAAATCGGACCTGGTAAAAGTCCTCCATCCCGTTGCTGGCAGCCCGATGCTCTCCTACCCCCTGGATTTATCCCGGAGACTGAAACCCTCCCGCCTGGTCGTGGTAGTGGGATTCCAGGCCGACTTGGTTCAGGAGAAATTCAAGGCCGACGATGTAACTTTTGTCCTCCAGAAAGAACAGTTGGGCACGGGACACGCCGTTCTGGCCGTTAAGCCGGCGCTTCGGGGTTTCCGGGGAAGCGTCCTGATCCTCTCCGGCGATGTTCCTTTGCTCACCGAAGAAACGGTAAGCAGATTCTTAAAAGCCCACCAGGCCCGTCAGGCTGCTCTCTCGGTTATGACCGTGGAGCTGGAAAATCCCAAGGGCTACGGACGGGTCTTCCGGAATGCCGACGGGTCCCTCCTGCGGATTACGGAAGATAAGGACCTGAAAGCGGGAGAAGAAAAGGTCCGGGAGATCAACACCGGCATTTACTGCGTGGATGCGGACTTTCTCTTTTCCGCCCTGTCTCATGTGACCCCCCAGAACGCGCAGAAGGAATATTACCTCACCGATATCGTCGCCCGGGCGAATTCGGAGAAGAAAAAAGTCTTCCCCTTCCTGGTGGAAGATTCGCTGGAAGTGATGGGAATCAACACCCAGATGGAGCTGGCCAAAGCTGACCAGGGGATGAAAAAAAAGATCGCCGGACAGCATAGGCTGGATTCCGATTGATAGGAGTCTGAAATATGTGCGGGATCATCGGATACATCGGACCGCGGGACACCAAGGAAGTCCTTCTGGAGGGGCTGCGGCGACTGGAGTACCGCGGGTATGACTCCGCCGGAATAGCGCTCTTCCATGAGGGAAAGGTCGTGATCCGCCGCGCCATGGGCAAGCTCAAGGAGCTGGAGCGGAAAACCGAAGGGGAGAAGTTCAACGGAAACCTGGGAATCGGCCACACCCGGTGGGCCACGCACGGGAAACCTTCGGAAACCAACGCCCACCCTCACAAAGCGGGGGGCGTGGCCGTAGTCCACAACGGCATCATCGAGAATTACCTGGCCCTCAAAAATATTCTGGCCGGCGAGGGGCATACCTTCAAATCCGAAACCGACACGGAAATCCTCTGTCACCTGATTCAGCGGTATCTCTTCAAAGGAGAGAAGCTGGAAGAGGCGGTGCGCCAGGCTCTTCTCCAGGTCCACGGGTCCTATGCCGTCGCCGTCCTTTACGAAGGGGAAAAGGATAAGCTGATCGCCGTCCGCAAGGAGAGTCCCCTCATCCTGGGTCTCGGCGATAAGGAGAATTTTGTCGCCTCCGATATTCCGGCCATCCTCCCCTATACCCGGAAGATGATCTTTCTGGAAGACGGGGAAATGGCGGTCGTCCAGGAGAAACAGTACCGGATCAGCACCCTGTGGGGAGAAAGCCGCCAGCGGCGTCCCAAAGATATCCTGTGGGACCCGGTGACCGCGGAAAAGAGCGGCTACAAGCACTTTATGCTCAAGGAGATCTTTGAGCAGCCCCGCGCGATCGTGGATACCGTGCGCGGCCGGGTCTCCCTGGAGGAAGGCAAGGTCTTCCTGGAAGGGTCAGGATTGAATCCCAAAGTCCTCAAGGATATCCGGCGGGTCTGCATCGTGGCCTGCGGGACCTCTTATCATGCCGCCCTGGTGGGAAAGTTCATGATCGAGGGGCTGAGCCGAATTCCCACGGAAGTGGACCTGGGCTCGGAATTCCGTTACCGGGATCCCATCGTCGGTTCCCATGACCTCCTGGTGGCCATCTCCCAGTCGGGAGAGACCACCGACACCCTGGCCGCCTTCCGGGAAGGAAAACGGAAAGGGATGCGCACCCTTTCCATCTGCAACGTGGTGGAGAGCAGTCTGGCCCGCGAGTCGCAAGGCGTCTTTTACACTCATGCCGGACCGGAGATCGGGGTGGCCTCCACGAAGGCCTTCACCACCCAGCTGGTAGGACTCTTCCTCTTAGCCCTATATTTGGCAGAAAACCGGGAGAGCATCGGGAATCAAACTGCCAAAGAGATGCTGGAAGAAATGCTGAAAGTGCCTCGCTACATCCAGCAGACCCTGGACCTGAATCCCCAGATCGAAGCGCTGGCCAAGAAGTACATGAACGCCCGCGACTTCCTCTACCTGGGCCGGGGAGTAAATTATCCCATCGCCCTCGAGGGAGCGCTGAAGCTGAAGGAAATTTCCTACATCCATGCCGAAGGGTATCCCGCCGGGGAGATGAAGCATGGACCCATTGCCCTCATCGATGAAAATATGCCGGTGGTGGTTCTGGCCCCCAAAAGCCAGACCCATGAAAAGATCCTGAGCAACATGGAAGAAGTCCTAGCCCGGGACGGGAAGGTCATCGCCCTGACCAATCCTTCCTGCCAGGAGGTAATCTCCAAGGCCCGGGACACCCTCCTGGTGCCGGAGACCCATCCTTTTCTGGCTCCCATCCTTCTGACCGTTCCCCTGCAGCTGCTGGCTTATAACGTGGCGGTTCTCAAGGGGACGGACGTGGACCAGCCGAGAAACCTGGCCAAAAGCGTAACCGTGGAGTAAACTGGTTTTTAACCTGCCAAGGAGGAACCGGTGAAACGAAGCTTAGACCCGCTCCGGAGGGATGCTAAGAAGATATTCCTCCATGCCGTTCACGCGGTGGACGCCCAGAGCATCCTCTCATCCTATGTATCCCTGCGAAACAAAGTCCTCCGCATTGGAGACCGGAAGTACCCGTTGTCCCAGTATGAAAGAATTTTCGTGGCCGGGACCGGAAAGGCCTCAGCGGCCATGGCCGTGAACCTGGAGAAAATCCTGGGAACCCGGATCACCCAGGGCCTGATCAACGTGAAGTACGGGCATTCCCAGAGGTTGAAACGGGTCCGGATCCAGGAGGCCGGCCATCCTCTCCCGGATGAAAAGGGCCTGGAAGGGGCAAAGGAATTGGTGGGAATGCTGAGCCACCTCACCCCAAAGGACCTGGTCCTTTTTCTCATCTCCGGAGGGGGCTCGGCCCTCCTGCCCCTGCCGGTGGAAGGCATCACCCTGGAGGAGAAACAGGCCACGACCCATCAGCTCCTTTCCTGCGGGGCCAACATTCGAGAAATCAACACCCTGCGAAAGCACCTCTCCCGGATCAAGGGAGGCGGACTGGCCAGGATTGTTTACCCGGCGAGCCTGGTGGCCCTGATCCTCTCCGATGTCATCGGAGACCCCCTCGATGCCATCGCCTCCGGCCCCACGGTCCCGGACCCCACGACCTATGAAGACTGCGCCCGGATTCTGAACAAATACGAACTGTGGGGAAAGATCCCTCCATCGGTGGCTGGCCACATCCGCGCAGGAATCGAAGGAAAGAAAGAAGAGACGTCAAAGGAAGGGGAACCGGCCTTCGCCGGGGTTTATAATCTGGTCGTGGGGAACAACCTTATGGCCATGAGGGCGGCCAAAAAAGCAGCCCAGGACCTTGGATACCGCACGCTTCTCCTCTCCTCCCTGGTGGAAGGAGAGACCCGGGAGGTGGCCAAGGTTCACGCGGCCATCGCCAAAGAAGTTCTCCTTTCGGGAAATCCGATTCCCCCGCCCGCCTGTATCCTCTCCGGGGGAGAAACGACCGTGACCCTGAAAGGAAAGGGGAAGGGCGGAAGGAGCCAAGAGTTTACCCTGGCCGCCGCGCTGGAGATCGCCGGGTGGGAAGAGATCCTGATGATGAGCGCGGGCACGGACGGGACCGACGGCCCCACCGATGCCGCCGGGGCCTTTGCCGACGGAAAGACCCTGAAGCGGGCAAGGACCATGGGGTTGGACCCATGGTCTTTCCTGAAGGAGAACGACTCTTACCATTTCTTCGAAAAATTGGGAGACCTGATCATTACCGGGCCCACCGGAACGAACGTCATGGACCTGAGGATCCTGCTGGTGAGAAACCCAGATCCTTCGAAATCGAAGGAATAAAAAAACCTAATAGGACGCAGATAAAAACAGCGCGGCAAAGGCACAACCCCAAAAATTTTTCAGGACACAGATGAACACAGATAAACACAGATTTTATATTTGCAAGAGACGTAAAGACAAAAGACATAATGGGACGCGGATGAACGCGGATGAACGCGGATGAAGCATGAAGGAAAAATACGACTGGCTGGGAAAGCTTACTTGAGCCCTGAAGATTGCAAAGCTGTTCTTATGGGTGGGTTCATACCTCTGTGCAATCTGCGTAATCTGCGGATGTCCGGTTTCGGATTGAAGAAGTTTGGTGGGTTTATTCGATTTGGATTAAAAGGACGGTAATATTGTCTTTCCCCCCGTGACGGTTGGCCAGGTCAATCAGGTCGCGGCAAGCCTGATTCAAATCTCCTGCAGCATTCTTCACGGTTTTCAGCAGTTCTTCATCCTGGACCAGATCTGAGAGTCCATCGGAGCAGAGAAGCAGCAAATCTCCTTTTTCAAGCTCCAACTCCCGAACGTCCACGTCCACCGAAGGCTGCATTCCCAGAGCCCGGGTGATGATGTTTTTCAGCGGCGAGCTGGAAAGAGCCTCCTTCGGGATGATTCCCTCCCGATACTGTTCCCAGATCACTGAATGGTCCTCGGTGAGCTGATCGATCTTTTTCGTCCGGATCCGGTAGAGCCGGCTGTCCCCCACATGGGCCATCACCGGGGAAGAGTCGACGAAATACACAGCCACCAAGGTGGTTCCCATCCCGCGGTATTCCTCCTTCTCCTGGGAGGAATGAAAAACGGCCTGATTGGCCGTACGGATTCCGTTGACCAGCAGGGCGGAGGGAAGGGAGATGACCGCGGTTTGGTTGGGTGAGAACTCGGCTTCTTGGCTTTGAATCGCTCGGGCGAGGGATTCCTGTAGGGTAGTCAGGGCCAGGCGGCTGGCGATCTCTCCGGCGGCATGTCCGCCCATGCCGTCGGCCACGGCAAAGATTCCCAGGGCAGGGTCAGCCAAGAAGGCATCTTCATTGTTCTTCCTCACCCGGCCGCGGTCCGAAGCAGCAGCGTAAAAAATCTTCAAGCGCACCTCATCCCCCACCCAGAGCAGGGTTCATCCTTCAATCGGTATGCTCGGAGGGGGCCTGGGTGAAGACAAAGGAGCAATTTCCGATTTCGATCTGGTCCTTGTTCTTAAGAATGTGCTCGCCCCCAATCCCGATTCCGTTCACCTTGGTGCTGGACAGGAATCCGCCCGTGTGGGAGATGTAGAAACGGTCTCCCCGGCGGGTGATCTTGGCGTGGGGGGAGGCAACGAACCATCCTTCCGCGGGAATATCGACCTGGGAGCCTTTGCCCACCAGGGTCACTTCTTTGGCGATTTTGTATTCCGCCCCCTTGCCGGGTCCCTTCAAAGCGGAGAGCACCGGCCAGCGGACGGGCTTGGGCTCCGAGGCCGCCTGGGGCTCGGCCGCCGGCTTGCGCCGGGCCGGATCGAAGATCATCGTCCCTTCCGCATCCTCCGGGGTAGCGGCTTTGGGCGGAGCCGGAGCCGACTTGGAGAGCCCCTTGACCTGGATTTCGAATTTGGCGATTCCGATCATCGCCCCTTCAGAGAGCGCATGGTCGCTGGCATCGATCTGCGTGCCGTTCAGGAAGGTCCCGTTGGAGCTGTTCAGGTCCCGGAGGTAGTACATTCCTTCCTTCCGGGTGATCTGCGCATGTTTGCGGGAGACGGCGATGTTATCGATGACGATGTCGTTTTCCTTGGCGCGCCCGATAATAATCTGATCTTTCTCCAGGGCGAACTCCTCGATCTGGGTTTCTTTCAACTTCAGGATCAGTTTGACCATGGGGCACTCCTTTGGTTATTTCTTGGCGATGAAATAGTAGTACAGTAATCCAAGAGCGGCGACAGTTGCAACGGTGACTCCCCCCCAAAACAGCATGTCCCGCTGATGATCATTCAGCGAGGAGAGGTCTTCATCCAGGACGGCGTAATCGACTTTTTTGCCGTCTATGAAAGTAACGAAGCGAACCGGCTCCGCGTAGATCCAGGCGTACACTTTTTCCCGCTCCAGGGAGCGCTTGCGGAAAAAACGGATGTAATCCGGGGTGCCAAAGGTCTCCAGAACGGATTTTTCATCGGCGGAAAGGCGAGCGGGGTTGATCTCCTCTACCCTCCACCTCTCTGAAACTTCAGCCGTTTTCCCTTTCTGAAGATAGGAGGGCTTGTAACCGCAGGCAAAGCAGGACCCCAGGAAGGCGAGTAATGTGGTATAGATCCAGATGGATTTGAAACGGAGAAGAAGGTTCACGCTACTCCGCGCTTTAATTAGGGTGATCGACCGATTCGGCCCATGAATAAAATCGGCCAGAGTGCGGAAAACCTTTAATGTTTCCGCGTACCTCCGCTGCCCTGCTGGTATATGAATAGCATTTTAAGGGGGAGTTTGTAAAGAAAAATTCGCCTGGAGGAAGCCGGCCAGATGTTCCCCTTCTTCCGGTGAGCCTTCCTGCGTTGGGTCGAGAACCTTGGTTCCCGGAATCCATCCCAGGCGATGGAGGCCCACTTTTAAGCGCTGAGCCGGGTTTTTCTGCAATACCTGGCTTAGCTCCCGGAGCTTCTGACTTTGTTTGAGAAGGAGCAGATTTCGCGCCGGGTCTTCGGATATTTCGAGCGAGGCGGTGACGATCTGGCTCCATTCGGAAGGAAGGAGATTTGCTCCTCCTGAAACCACCCCCGAGGAGCTCGGGCTGTTGAGGAAATTTCCTTCATCCCCGTCGTAGAAACGAAAGTTCCTGCGGGCCCGCACGGCTCTCTGGTAGTGAATGGTCCTTTTCAGATCGCCGGCCTGAATGAGGCCCACGATCTGCTCGTTTTCCGCCAGCCGCTTCAGAACGGCCGTGCGAATGTTGGTCCGCTTGAGGGAGCGGTTCCGTTTCCCGATGAGCAAAGGGTGGTTATGGAGCAGGATGGGGTAGGGAGTGTATTCCTTCCATTGCTGGTAGAACTGGGGCAGCTTGCGGTTGCTGTGATGCCAGAGGGGGATGTCCACCCAGAAGACCGAGTCCCGGCCCGGGCCATCCTTCAGGACTTCGGTTAAAACGGTGATGTTGTGGACCGTCTCTTCGGTCGTCCCGGCCGTGGGGCACAACAAAAGGGGCTTTTTCCCCGCCACCATTTCGGCTGAAACCCGGAGAAGTTCCAGGCGAAGCGGGTTCGGCAGGGAGAGGCCCTCTCCGATGAGCCCTTCTCCGATCATCAGGGCGTCACAGTAGGGAACCACCCGATCGATCAACCGGCGGAGAGATTCGCCTTCTAGCTGGCCCTCCTCGTTCAGGGGAGTTATGAGCGCTACGATCAATCCCTTGGGGGGGTAAGGATTCATTTTACCGCCTCCCCCCGCTCCCTCCGGTTCAGAAGGTCCCGGAGGGTGACCACGCCTTTCAAGTTCTTTTTCTTGTCCAGGACCGGCAGGGCGACCAGATTTTTTTCCACCATGGTTCTCATGGCATCGGCCGCGGAGACCTCTTCTTCCGTTGTCGCCGGATGGGGATCCATGATTTTTTTGATGGACCGGTTCAGAAAGTCGGGCGAGCCGATCTCTCCCCGGCGGAGGTCGTGGTCCGTGACCATTCCGGCCAGGCCTCCGCCGGCCTGAAGGACCAGGGCGAAATCAGCCCCGCGCCGATTGATGGCCGAGAGGAACTCCCCCACGGTCTTGTCGGAAGTGAGGGAGGGAAAACTCGCTGCCGGGCGCATGATATCTTTTACCTTGAAGGACAGCCGTTCCCCCAGGCTTCCCCCGGGATGGAAGAGGGCAAAGTCTTTCTCCGCGAACTTCCTCTGACGCATCAGAGCCACGGCCAGGGCATCACCGATGACCAGGGTAGCCGTAGTGCTGGAAGTGGGAGTCAGCCCCAGGGGGCACGCTTCCCTCTCCACTCCCACATCAATGACGATATGGCTGCTCCGGGCCAGAGTGGAGTTCAGAGAGCCAGTGAGTCCAATGATCTTGGCTCCGATCTTTTGCAGGCTGGGAAGGAGATTGGTGATCTCGGAGGTTTCTCCGCTGTTGGAGATGGCGATGATCACATCCTTGGCCGTGACCGCCCCCAGGTCGCCGTGCAGGCCTTCCACGGGATGAAGGAACATGGCCGGGGTTCCGGTACTGGTCAGGGTGGCCACGATCTTACGGCCCACCAGCCCTGATTTGCCGATGCCCGTGACCACGGCGTGCCCTTCACAGGCCAGCAGAAGTTCCACCGCCCGGGCAAAGTTCTCATCCAGACGGTGCAGCAAGCCCTGGACCGCCTCGGCTTCGATCTCGATGACTTCGCGGGCGTGACGGAGGATTTCTTTCAAAGCGATTCCCTTTGGAAAGGGGGTCCTCATCGAAGTTTCAAGGGTCGGGTTCTGCATTCCCGGTTTGGTTCTTACCGCGTAACCCGCAGCTTGTAACCTGATTTCAAGCCTCATATTACTCCAGTCCTGAATCTCCTGTCTATTTTAAATTGTCCGCTTCCGGGCCTTGAAAGTTTGACGGGGGAGCCAGATTCAGAGTATATTAAAATTGGTTTTCACTTTGTACCTTGTAAGAAGATTCGGAGACGATCCTGTGAAGGAGGGGAAGGTGACCCATCCGCTTGACCGGTTCAAGAAGGCCCTTAAGGCCCTTAAGGACTTCTTCTTTGGGGCAACCGCCTTTGAGATTCAGCAGACGGTCCGCCAGGAGAAGTTGGCCCGCCGAGACCTCATTCTTTTGTTTTCTTTCGGCGATCTTCTGGGAGTCCCGGTTTTTCCTCCCTATTATTCTCTGCGACTCTTGCCCTATTTCTATCCGGCCCTGGCTTCCTGGAAGAAGAGGATGCTGAAAGAGAGGGATCTCACCGAGATTTCGTCCCTTTAATTCGTCGGAAAATGGAGGAAAAATGGCCGGACTCACCCGCTTCGGAGTATCGATTCCCGACAGCCTGCTGGGAGATTTTGATCGTCTGATTTCCCTAAAAGGGTACCAGAACCGGTCCGAGGCCATCCGGGACCTGATCCGCGACAGCCTGGTGACCGAGGAGTGGAGAGAGGGAAAAAAGGAAATGGTCGGGACCATTTCCCTCGTCTACAACCATCATACCCGGGAACTTTCCCGCATATTGACCAAGCTGCAACATAATCACTACCGGACGATCCTCTCCACCCTGCACATCCATATGGATGAACACAATTGCCTGGAGGTCCTGGTGGTCAAAGGCAAGGGGGAGGAGATCAAGAAAATCGGGGATCGGCTGATCGGAACCAAAGGAGTCAAACACGGGAGGCTCTCCCTGACCAGTACCGGCAAAAACCTGAAATAAATTCATCCCCCTATCCAAAGAACCCAGCGCGGCAGAATAGCCACTCGACATCGCCTGTTTTCCTCACCTCCCTTTTTCCCCCATCCGGGGAAGAAGGAACATCCCCTTCTCGGACTTCAATCAAATATCGTTTGACATCCGTGTTACCAGAATTTAGAATGTGTTACGGAAATCTCCTTCTCGTAATCTTCCCGCGCAGAAATCCGCTTCCGGCCCCGTTCGGATGGGGGCCTCAAAGATCTGGGAGATAAAAAAATGCCCGAGCGAATCATTCCTGCTGCTCCAGATTACCAAAAATGCGTGGATTTTCACGGCCATGAATGCCCCGGGTTGTCCATCGGATTTCGTGCCGCGAAGGCAGGCCTGGATTGGTTGAAAGAAAATCGTGCGGAAGATGAAGAATTGGTGGCCATCGTGGAAACAGACGCCTGCGGGGCCGACGCCATCCAGGTTCTGACGGGATGCACCTTCGGCAAAGGGAATTTCCACTACCGTGATTACGGCAAGCAAGCGTTCACCCTGCTGGGAAGGAGAAGCGGCCGGGGGGTGCGGGTCTGTTTGCGCCCGGGGGTGCTGGAACTGACGGCAAGGCACCGGCAGCTGATGGAGCGAATCCGGGGAAATGAGGCCACCCGGGAGGAGCAGGAGGAGTTTGGCCGGCTCCATCGGCAGAAATCCCGGGAAGTCCTGGAGAAACCCCTGGAAGAACTCTTCATCCTGAAGGAAATCTCCCACGTCCTGCCCCCCAAGGCCCGGATAGAGCCCTCCAAACCGTGCCAGGTCTGCGGAGAGCCGGCGATGGCCTCAAAGATCCAGATCCGGGATGGAAAGGAAATCTGCCGGTCTTGCCTGGAGGGATAAAACACCTCCTTTACAGGTCTCCCGGGAAGGTGATTTCATGAGAGAAATCAGTCCGGCGGCAGCGCAGGGCCCTGTCACCCTGGTTTACCGCGGAGCCATACGGAAGAGAATTCAGCTTTTTTTCCTGATCCTGGGTCTTCTGGCAGTGCTGATGCTTTACGCCATCGCCGTGGGAGCCTACGATCTTTCCATAGCAGCCCTGATCCGGGCCGTTTTCGGTCGGGCCGATGGACCGGTCGAAACCGTGGTCTGGAACATTCGCCTCCCCCGGATCATGGCGGCGATCCT
>JAPLIW010000103.1 GCA_026388915.1 Deltaproteobacteria bacterium | reverse complement strand
GAGAACTCCTTTTCCACTGTGCCTCCCCCGCCTTCGAGGGGGACTTTCAGGCATAAGTCTCCTGATTCTCCCCGCCATAGCGCGTCTTTCATTTCCTTCAACCAGGGCCCGATGGAAAGACCCCTCTCGGACAGGCGCTCCTTGTGCACGTTAATGTGAAACCGTTCCTCCAGGGCAAAGGCCAGGCTGGGGATGAAATGATCCAGGTGGGCGGCGGATATCTTCAGCTGGGAATCCTCCTCCAGGATTCCGGTGAAGGTTTCTTCTTTTCGTTCCTCGGGGACAAAACGATGCTGACTGCGGAAGGTTTGAGCGATGACCCGCTCCGGGTGGACTTCAACGGCGATCACCGAAAAAGGATAGCCTTCGGTCAGATTCCAGGTGTAGCCGGCGAGCTTGCCTTGCACATTAGACAGAAACCCGGGAGGCCCGAAGATTTCCAGGGCCTTCTCCCGGTTCAGCATCAGACGGACCAGGGTATCGAAACCGACAAAATGATCGATGTGGGTGTGGGACACAAAAGCGTGGGAGATCTTCAGAAGCTTGGCCGGACGAAAGGACCCGATCTCGCCAATATCAAAGAGGAGGGCCCGGTGTTCCCAGAGAATCTCCACAAAAAGCGCCGGGTCTCCAAAGGGAGAATTGATCAGTTCTGCGTGGAGAAGAGGTTTCAATAGGCTCTTTCCTTCTCATGAAATCTTGAGCAAGATCATACGGAAGGGAAAACTTTCCGTCAATGCACAAATTTCTGAACTCGAAAAACTTCTGCTCCCCTTAGCGGCTAAATCACAAGTTGATGGACTCGTAAAAATTCCAACCGGCCCCTTTTTCGTCATTCCGGCGAAAGCCGGAATCTAGTTTTTCCAAATAATTATCAAATCCCTGGACTCCGGTTTTCACCGGAGTGACGATTTTTTATAAGATCATCATAAGTATAAATAATTTTTAAGTATTGACAGATATTTATAACATATGTTATATTTCTCAAAATTTAGCAAGCGGGGCTTTTTATAAAACAAAAAGGGTTAATGGTATGCCCCGATTCACAATCAGCCTAAAGCCGGACGCTGGTTACCCGCAGCAAATCAAGAAGCTCCGGGTTGACTTTGGGCTTACGCAGCAGGCCCTGGCGGTAAAGTTGGGGGTTTCTTTCGCTACGGTGAATCGATGGGAGAACGGACAAACAAAACCCTCCAAATTATCTTGGACCCAGCTTCGTCAACTTGAATCCATAACCGCCGACGAGGCCTCTCCCGAAAGAAACGCGAAAAAAGAAGCATCTCCTGTAATACTTGATTTCACTGCCTCTCCCGATATTGTGAAAGTCCTGGCCGAGGGCGAACGCCTCTCCTTTGGCCACTTAACCAATCCCACCTTTGCTACCGAAATCTCCAGGATCGACCCCCTCCCACACCAACGAATCGCCGTCTATGACCATATGTTGAAGCAGCCCCGCCTTCGTTTCCTTCTGGCTGATGACGCAGGTGCGGGCAAGACAATTATGGCTGGGCTTTACATCCGAGAAATGCTAACGCGCAGACTTCTCCAGCGGATTCTTATTGTCTCCCCGGCGGGTCTCGTTGGAAACTGGCGCAGAGAGCTTGGCACGCTTTTCAATCTGCCATTCCGAATCGTAAGCGGTTCCGATGCTCGATTGGAAAATCCATTTATCGGAGACAACAGCAACTGGATTATTATAAGCCTGGATACGCTGGCCAGCCCGAGGTGTTTTGCGCGTTTCAAAGAATCAGCCGTCGTTCCCTATGATCTGATTGTTTTTGACGAGGCCCACAAACTCGCGGCAGACCGTGGGACTGACCTCCGGGTGCGCAAGACCGACCGGTACTGTCTTGCGGAAGCTCTTGCCGGGGTTCGAAACCTTCATGAAGGGTGGTCCCTGAGCTGGAATGCCCATCACCTGCTCCTGCTAACGGCCACACCCCACATGGGCAAGGACTATCCCTATTACGCCCTTTGGCGTCTGCTTGAACCGGAGGCCCTTTCCACCCCCGAGGCTTTCAATGAATTCCCCGCTGCACAGCGCCAAAAGCGTTTCATCCGTCGTACAAAAGAAGAAATGGTCTACCTGGACGGCAAACCGCTTTACCCAAAACGTTTTTCCGATACTCTTGGCTACGCTCTGAGCCAGGGAGAAATCAGCGAGCAGACCCTTTACGACGAAACCACCGATTATCTCCGGTTCGTTTACAATAAAGCCAAACTTCTGAATCGCGAAGCGGCCCGGCTGGCCATGAGCGTATTCCAGCGGCGGCTGGCGAGCTCTACCTACGCCTTATTCCGTTCCTTTGAGCGACGGATCGAAAAGCTGAACAAGCTGATAGAGGATGTGCAGGAAGGAAAGGTGACTCCAGAACAGCTCATCCTCCTCCAGCAGCGTATCCATGAAACAGATGATACTCTGGATGCCAAAACCGCCGAGGATGAGATTTCCGAAGAGGGCCGGGAGGAAAACGAGCTCGCCGAGGACAAGATCTTGCAAGGAGTCGTCGCCGCTTCGCTGGCCGATCTTTTAGCCGAGAGAGATCAAGTCAAGAAACTCCGCGATCTTGCAAAGAAGGTTTGGGACGCAGGAGTCGAGTCTAAGTTCGAGAAGCTCCGGGAAATTCTGACCGACCCGAAATTCGCCGGTGAGAAATTCATCGTCTTCACCGAACACCGCGACACCCTGGATTTCCTGGTAAGAAGCCTGGAAGGCATGGGCTACACCGGGCAAGTTGCTCAGATCCATGGAGGAATGCATTATACTCAGCGAGAAGAGGAGGTCGAGCGATTTCGTAAGCCGGTTCAGGAAGATGGGGCCCGATTTCTGGTCTGTACGGACGCCGCGGGGGAGGGCATCAACCTCCAGTTCTGCTGGATCATGATCAATTATGACGTTCCCTGGAACCCGGCTCGCCTTGAGCAACGCATGGGCCGCATTCACCGTTACCTGCAGAAGCATGATCCGGTTATCATCTTGAATCTCGTCGCCCCATCCACCCGCGAAGGCAAAGTATTGAAAACCCTCCTCGACAAACTGGAGAAGATCCGCAAAGAACTCCAATCTGATAAAGTATTCGACTGCATCGGCCGGATCTTCCAGGATGTCTCTATTAAACGATATATGGAACTCGCGGTCACCGAAGACCCGGACCGCGTAGCCCAGGAACTCGACGGACACCTGACGAAGGAACAAATCAACGCCCTTGCCGCCCGGGAGCAGGCCCTTTACGGAACGGGCGGGGACGTTGCGAAAGAGTTGCCGGATTTGCGCGCCAATCTCGAAAAGGAGATCCATTTCCGCCTCCTCCCGGGGTACGTGAGGCAATATCTCCAGCAAGCCGCGCCGCTGGTGGATATAGAAATTGAGGGAGATACCGGGGGAATCTTCACTTTCCGACCGAAACGTCTCAGCGCAATGGATCCGCTCATCCCCGCAATGGAACTCTATCCGGAGAAAATGCAGGCCCGTCTATCCGTATCCCGGCCTTCAGACTCAAAGAGCGCCATCTGGCTTAGGCCCGGCGAACCGGTTTTCGAACGCTTCCGCGCTCTGGTTTCCGAAAGCCTCGCTGACATGGGTCGCCGTGGTGCGGTTTTCGTGGACCCGATGACCGAAAGACCCTACCTTTTCCACATGGCGCTTCTTTCAATCGTTCGAAAGGCCGACATTGAGTTGCCTGACCTCGCTAAGGAGGAGACGCTCGAATGCCATTTGGTAGGCGTGAAGCAATATGAAGGGGCGGAAGTAATGTTATGCCCGATTGAGCACCTTCTCCTGCTCAAAGGGGGGCACGGCCTCCCGCCTTTGGGGCAACGGCTGGCGGTCATGGCGCAAGAAATGAAGGAGCAGGCGCTTGCTTTTCTCATAGAGCGTATCGGCCGTCAGAAGGCTTTGGATCGTAAAAAGCAGCTTTTGGAAAACCTGCCGGAGCGAGAGAGTTTCCTTCAGCGCGCCTTCGATTACCAGGAAGCGGAACTCGCTATCGCTCGCTCAAAACACGTTGAGAAGGCGCGGATTGGAAATCAAAAGGCCATGGAAGCGCTTGAGGAAGTCAAGCGCCACCAGAAGGAGCTTGCCAGCCGCAAGGCGCATGCTCTCGCAATTCTAAGGCGCGAGCCGGAACTTATCACCACCGGCTCCGTCACTTTTGTGGCCCATGCCCTTGTCGTGCCATCCACTGATCCAAAAGATATCAAAGAGCATGATATCAATGTGGAAATAGCGGCCATGAAAATAGCCTGGGCCTTCGAAGAGACGGCAGGGGCCAGGGTAATAGATGTTCATTCGCCTGAGTTGGGCAGGAAAGCCGGTTTGCCGGATAATCCGGGTTTTGACCTCCTTTCCGTAAGACCGGGAAACGAGAAGCGCGCCATTGAAGTCAAGGGCCGGGCCGAAATGGGAGACGTGGAGGTATCAGCCAACGAATGGGCCAAAGCCTGCAACATGCGGGAAGGCTATTGGCTCTATGCCATCTACAACTGTGCCACCCCCAGCCCGAGACTTGTCCGCGTGCAGGACCCCTTTGGGAGCCTCCTAGCGAAGGCCAAGGGAAGCTTCATAATAAGTTCAAGTTCAATTGAGGGTGCACAGGAGGGCAGTCAATGAATACCAAGCCGCTTTTTGATAGTCCCATCCCGTGGGATCTTGAGCAGGACTTGCGCAGCCTAAACCCGCAGTGGGAAAACAAACCAGGGATATCTTTGCCATCCTTTCGACGCGCCCTCTTCCCCAGGCTCAAACGTTTGCTGGTATCCGGCTTGACGCCGGCTGCGGTATTAAGAGGGCCGAGAAGAGTCGGTAAGACCATTCTAATGAGGCAACTTATTGAGGACCTTTTAAATGAAGGGGTCAATCCCCTCCATGTGCTTTATGTACCTTTCGACGAAATATCAAACCTTCAGAAAATATCGGATCCGGTGCTGGCAATCGCACGTTGGTTCGAACGCACGATCATCAAGCGGACGTTCAATGAAATCACTCATAGCGGATCAATGGTTTATCTTTTTTTCGACGAAGTCCAGAACCTTGAAGCCTGGGCACCGCAAGTTAAACACCTGGTTGACAATCATAGCATTCGCATTATGGTTACCGGGAGCTCGTCGTTACGAATCGAAGCCGGTCGTGATAGCCTGGCCGGGCGGATCACCACTTTGGACCTGGGGCCTTTGCTTTTGCGTGAAATTGCGGAGTTGCGATTTTCTCCGCCTGGGAAGCCGCTCTGGGGCGAAAACGCCTTTGACAGGCTTCTGTTTTTGGATTTCTGGAAAGATGCGGCAACGTGTTCGAAGACAGAAAGGGAACTTAGATTCCAGGCTTTTGCCGCTTTCTCAGAACGGGGGGCTTACCCGATTGCGCAACAGAAATATGAGACACCGTGGCCCGAAATGGCCGATCACCTGAATGAAACGGTAATCAAGAGAGCCATTCAGCATGACCTGCGGCTGGGTCCGAGAGGCCAAAAGAGAGATGAGAAGCTCCTGGAAGAAGTTTTCCGGTTGTGCTGCCGGTACGCGGGACAGACGCCCGGACAATCCGTTTTCGTACCGGAAATCCAACAAGCGCTCGCCGGAAATATCGGTTGGAACCGCATCCTGAATTACCTGCGATTCCTTGACGGCTCTCTGCTCATACGTTTGGTGCAACCCATCGAGCTCCGCCTAAAGAAAAAGAAATCGGCGGCCAAGGTTTGTCTTTGCGACCATTCGTTGCGCGCCAGTTGGCTGCAAGAAATCGTACCGCTGGATGCGGAATCCCTCAGCAAGAATCCCCACCTTTATGATCTTGCCGGGCACCTTGCCGAAAGCGTGTTGGGGTACTTCCTTGCATCCATACC
>JAPLIW010000552.1 GCA_026388915.1 Deltaproteobacteria bacterium | reverse complement strand
TCACCACTCGGATGCTGGGCTTCTTTCTGGGGCCGAATCTGGGCGGAATGATGGCCGACCGTTTCAGCCCGGGATTTCCTTTCCTGGTTGGGGCCGCCATTCTGGGAATGGGGATCTGGGCGTCCTCCCGCCTGTCGGCCGGGCTTTCCCAGTACTCAGCCGCGGTCCGTCCAGGGTAAGACTTAGTGCTTCGATTCGCAATTACGGCGGCGAATCCTCAAACTATGAATTGCGAAAATTGCTCACTCAGCACTGAGTCCTGAGTGAATCGATACGTTGCCGAATTTATGAATCGATGGACTTCGGCGGGTAGAGCAAAGGTCCTCTTGTTGCAACTTCCAACATCCCTCCGGGGAGACGCGAGATGAGGTGAGAAAATGGCTTGCCGAATGGAGATCGGATTAAAACCCAGCATTCGAGACGCCCGGGGGGAAAAGATCAAACGGCGCATCATCGACGACCTGAAGATCCCGCTTGATGCGGTCCGGACCGTGGACGTTTACACGGTGGACGCTTCCCTATCCCCGGAGGAAATGGAGAAGGTGGCCTCCGGCCCCTTCCTGGACCCCGTCATTCAGGACTATTCCCTCGCCAAACCCCTGGAGCAAGCGGATTTTGACTGGGCCATCGAGGTGGGCTACAAGCCCGGGGTCACGGACAACGTGGGGCGGACGGCCCGGGAGGCGGTGGAGATCCTTCTGCAGCGAAAATTGAAACCCGGCGAGGGGGTTTACACCTCGGTCCTCTATTTTCTGAAGGGGAAGTTGGCCCGCAGTCAGGCCGAATCCATCGCCACGGGTCTCCTGGCCAACACTCTCATCCAGAGGTCCGAAGTCAAAGACCGGGGTTCATGGAACCCGGCCGTGGGCATGGGGTTAACCGTACCCAAGGTTTCCGCGAAAAATCAGGTCCGGGTGGAAGAACTCAACCTGCAGGTCAGCGACGAAGAACTCCTGCGAATCAGCTCGCAGAGGGTGCTGGCCTTGAGCCTGAAGGAGATGAAGGCTCTCCAGCAATATGCCCAGGACCCGGCTCGCCTGGCGGAGCGGAAAAAAGTCGGCCTGGGGGAACACCTGACCGACTGTGAAGCGGAGGCCCTGGCTCAGACCTGGTCCGAGCACTGCAAGCACAAGATCTTCACCGGGCTGATCGACTACACCGATGAAAGGGGAAAAGTCCGGCGCATCGACAGCCTCTTCGACACCTACGTCAAGGGGTCGACCGATGAAATCCGCAAAGCCATGGGAGAGAAGGACTGGTGCGTCTCAGTCTTTAAAGACAACGCCGGAGTCATGCATTTCAACCGGGACTGGAACCTGGTCTTCAAGGTGGAGACCCACAACAGCCCCTCGGCCCTTGACCCCTACGGCGGGGCCCTCACCGGGATCGTGGGAGTCAACCGGGATCCCTTCGGGACCGGAAAAGGGGCCAAGCTGATCTTCAACGTGGACACCTTCTGTTTTGCTCCCCCGGATTATTCCAAGCCCCTTCCTCCCCGCCTCCTCCATCCCAAGCGGATCTACGAAGGAGTGCGGGAGGGGGTGGAACACGGGGGCAACAAGAGCGGAATCCCCACGGTCAACGGCTCCATCGTCTTCGACGACCGGTACGCGGGGAAACCCCTGGTGTACTGCGGAACGGGCGGAATTATGCCCCGGCTGATCCGGGGAGAGCCATCCCACAAGAAGGAGGCCAAGCCCGGGGACTTCATCGTCATGACCGGCGGCAGGATTGGCAAGGACGGGATCCACGGGGCCACCTTCTCCTCCGAAGAACTCCATGAAGAATCGCCCACCAGCGCCGTACAGATCGGCGACCCCATCACCCAGAAGCGCATGACCGATTTTCTTCTGCGGGCCCGGGACGAAGGCCTCTACCATGCCATCACCGACAACGGTGCCGGGGGCTTATCCTCTTCCGTAGGGGAGATGGCCCGCGACTGCAACGGCTGTGAGATGAGCCTGGAGCGGGCGCCGCTGAAGTACGCCGGGCTCGACCCCTGGGAGATCCTCCTCTCCGAAGCCCAGGAGCGCATGACCCTGGCCATTTTCCCGGACAAGATCGACCGTTTCATGGAAATGGCCGGGCGGATGGAAGTGGAAGCCACCATCCTGGGAAAATTTACCGACACGGGGAAATTCCATATCCTCTATGACCGGAAGACGGTGGCTTACCTGGATATGGATTTTCTCCACGACGGCTATCCCACCATGGAACTGCGGGCCAGGTGGGAACCGAAAAAATATCCCGAGCCCTCCTTTCCGGACCCTCAAGATTTGACTCCCGACTTGAAGCGGGTCCTGGCCCGATACAATGTCTGCAGCAAGGAGTCGGTGGTCCGCCAGTATGACCACGAGGTGCAGGCGGGCAGCGCGGTGAAGCCCATGGTGGGGGCCGGGAACGACGGGCCCGGGGATGCCGCGGTCCTGCGGCCGCTCCTTGATTCCTGGAGAGGAGTGGTGGTCTCTTCCGGGGTCTGCCCCCGGTACAGCGATATCGACACCTATCACATGATGGCCTGCGCCATCGACGAGGGCATCCGCAACAACATCGCCGTGGGCGGGAATCTGAAGCAGATGGCCGGGCTGGACAACTTCTGCTGGTGCGACCCCATCCAGTCGGAAAAAACCCCGGACGGGGAGTACAAGCTGGCCCAGCTGGTGCGGGCCAATCAGGCTCTCTATGAATACACCCGGACCTTCGGAGTTCCGTGTATCTCGGGCAAAGACTCCATGAAAAATGACTACCTCATCGGGTCCACGAAGATTTCCATCCCTCCCACGGTTCTATTTTCCGTGGTCAGTGTCGTCCCCGATGTGCGCAAGTGTGTAACCATGGATGCCAAGAAAGCCCAGGACCTGGTCTATGTGCTGGGAGAGACCCGGGCTGAAATGGGAGGTTCCGAGTATTACGCGCTCCACGGTTCCATCGGCAACCAGGTTCCCCGGGTGGATGGGCCGAAGGCCAAGAAGCTCTACCAAGCCCTGAGCGCGGCGATGAAAAAGGGGTTGGTAGCTTCCTGCCACGATTGCTCCGACGGCGGGCTGGGCGTGGCATTGGATGAAGGGGAAGGTCTTTGCCCGGGTCGGCCGGGTTAAGGCCGGAAAATATCTTACCTTCAAAGGGCTGCGGGGAACCATCGTAGTCCGCTCGGACATCGATGAATTGAAAGAGGCCTGGAAGAAACCGCTCATGTGGTAAGGAAGCAGAGAGCTAGGAGCGGGGAGCAGGGAGTAAAAACTCTTTTCTTAACTCCATGCTCTAAGCTCCACGCTGCCTTTTTAGTTTTTCCGTTAACTCTCTGCTCTCTGCTCTTTGCTCTATGCTGTCTTTAGAGGGGTGATTATGAAAAAAGTCAAAGCTCTGATTCTGGCGGGCAACGGGATCAACTGTGAAATGGAGATGGCCCATGCCTGCAAGCTGGGCGGTGCCGACGTGGTGGATATCGTCTACATCTACGACCTCCTCTCCGGCGGGGTGATACTCGATGATTACCACTTCCTGAACCTGCCGGGGGGATTTTTGGATGGCGACGATCTGGGGTCGGCCAAGGCCATGGCCCACCGGCTGAAATATGCCCGGATTGCCGGGAGCGGGGAACGGCTGGAAGAAGGGATCCTGCGCTTCATCCGCGAGGGCAAGCTGATCCTGGGGGTCTGCAACGGCTTTCAGCTCATGGTCAAATCCGGGTTGATTCCCGGAATGGGGAAAAGCTATGGACACCAGACCGTCACCCTGACCTTCAATGATTCGGGCCGGTTTGAAGACCGCTGGGTGTATCTGAAGGTGAACCCCGACAGTCCCTCCATCTTTACCAGGGGGCTGAAGGGGCTCTATCTACCCGTTCGCCATGGGGAAGGAAAGTTCATCCCCCGGGATGAGGAAGTTCTGGCCGAACTGGCCCGGAAAAACCTGATCGCCCTGCAGTATTCGGACCCTGAATATCGAGCTCCCACCATGGAATACCCCCTGAACCCCAACGGGGCCGTTTCGGCCATTGCCGGGATCTGCGACGAAACCGGCCGGCTCTTCGGCCTCATGGGAAGAATCTGTAGGTGCGCACTGGCCACGGCGATTTCTGATGTAGGTGTGTAGGGGCGACCCGGCGGGTCGCCCCTACTGCTTTGGGTGGCAAGGATTATTTCTTCAAAAGGAGGTCTTGTTCCGCTAACAGCTTTTTAATCGTTTCCGTCTCCGCCCGGATGTACTTGATGGACTGCTCGCTGTTTAACTTCATGGCCACGAATCCCGCCTTGATGATCTTCGACTGATACTCTTCCTTGTTCACCGTGTCCAGAAAGGTCTTTTGCAGCTTGGCGGTGATGTCCGCCGGCGTGTTTTTGGGAACCGCCACGCCGCGGTCGATCCGTGGATAGAATTTATACCCCAGTTCCTGGAAGGTGGGAATGTTGGGAAGGACGTCCATGCGCTTCTCCGTCCCGATGGCCAGGATCTTCATCTGCCCCTCCTGGGCCACCAGGTCGGAAGAATTCCCCCAGATAGCCTCCACATGCCCTCCGAGAAGGGCCGTCACCTGAGGGGCCGCCCCGGTAAAGGTCACCAGGGTCAGCTTGATGTCGGTCATCTTCATGAACAGGAGCGAGGCCATGTGATGTCCCGAGAATTTCCCCGACATGCCGACGGTGATCTTGTTGGGGTTGGCCTTGGCGAATTCGATAAACTCCTTCACGCTGTTGATCTTCGAATCCTTCTTCACCGCCAGGCCGATGGGCGTGGACTCGAAGATGCAGAGCGGCTTCAGGTCTTCCGTCTGGAAGGCCACATCCTTCTGGGAAAGAGGCTGCAGGATGATGTGGGGAATATTAATCCCGCAAACCGTGTATCCATCGGGCTTGGCCTGGGCGAACTTCGTCCACGCCAGTCCCCCGCCCGCTCCGGGCATATAGTTGATCACGATAGGAACCCCGAGCATCTTCTCCAGGTAAGGTTGCTGCATCCGGGCTTCCACGTCGGATTGCCCCCCCGGGTTAAAAGGAATGATGTAAGTGATCGGCCCCTTGGGAAAGTCTGAAGCCGCAAAAACC
>JAPLIW010000190.1 GCA_026388915.1 Deltaproteobacteria bacterium | reverse complement strand
TAAGGGGGTTCTTTCTTCCCTTTCCCCCAGCACAAACCTCACGTCCTGCAGGACGGGATCCCCCAGGAATTCATTCAACTTCTTAATTATGAAGGGCTTGTGAAATTGCAGTTCCTGCATCCAGACGGAATTGATCACCCGGATCTGCAGAATACGATTTCTAACCCGGGCCGGCTGGGTCACTTCCGCTATGGCCTTTCCCACCACCCGCTCCCAAGCATTCAGGATCTTCTGCTCGCGCATTTTCGATCGCAGGCCGGGCTGATTCAGGTAACCGTTTAAAAGGTCCCCCAAAAAGGCTGGCTTCTGTGCTTTTCTTCCCAGCTTCCTCGGCAAAAGGGAACTTCTCCTTTCCGCTTGCCGCTCAGCCTGCCCTCCGGTCGACCACAAAAAAAGAGACCGTGAAGGCCTCATCGGCTGGAGGAAGGTCTTTGGGGTAGGGTAATTCGGGCCAATTGCCGCCGGGTACTCGGCCGCTCGAGGTCTCCGGGTTCCCGGGGTTTTACGAGATCTCTGTCTCTTCCTTCATGTTTTCCAACTTTTCCCAGTTGCTCAGGGGGACCTCCAGGACCCGAACCTTTTTGCGGCGTCCTTTGTCTCCTTTAAGAATCTCCACCCTCGAAGGGGGAATCCCCAGAGCCTCGGCCAGCAGTCTTTTCACCGCTTGGTTGGCTTCTCCTTCCACCGGGGGAGCGGTAACCCGGAGGCGCAGAAAATGATTCCGGTATCCGATGATTTCGTTGCGCGAGGCCCGGGGTTGAACCCAGACTTCGAGCACCCTCTCTTTCATCACCGGAGAAGATTCTTTCATTCGGCTCGGTCAGGGGGAGGAAAACTCCGGTTTTCCGGATGGGTGTCCAGCAAACTCAGGTGCATCTCCAGAATGCTCTTCAAGGAAGCTTCGAACTCGGCCCGCTGACGCTGGAGTCGGGTAATTTCGGTTTCCACCTGCATCGCCTGGCCCTGGGCCGTTTGCAGAACCTTCCGGGCGTTGTCCTTGGCCTCTTCGATGATCAGTTCCCCTTCCTTGCGGGCCTGGTTCTTCATCTCTTCACAGATCTGCTGGGCGGAAATCAGGGCGTTGCGCAGATCCCTCTCCGCCCTCTCCAGTTCCTGGATTTTCTCCGCTTTTTGGCGATCTTCCTCTTTGAGCCGGTTATTTTCCCGCAACAGCTCTTCGAATTCATTGGCCGCAAGGTCCAAAAAATTGTCCACCTCCACCATATCGAACCCCCGGAACCGAACGCGGAATTGCTGTTGCTGGATGTCCAACGGAGTGATCTTCATGAACGTTCTCCTTCCCTCAATCGGCCCAAAGATCCTGCGGAAGAAAATTTCCCGAATTTTCCTCCTCCGGCCCGAAGCTGTGAAAAAATTGGTTTTCAGCCGTCACCCCGGTGAAAACCGGGGTCCAGTAAGTGCGTAACACCTTGAAAACACTGGATTCCGGCTTTCGCCGGAATGACGTAAAAAAGAACTGAATCGATTTTTTCACACCTTCCCCTATGCCAGGGGAGAGAGAGATCTGGATTTTGATTTCATGTTAAAAATTTTAAGCGGAAAAGTCAAGGAATCTCTGGGGGAGAAAGGGAGTCAGGCTGATCACTTGCCCCCCTTCACTTTTCGGCGATTATCCCTCATCCCTATTGAATTTCAGGCGCTGCCGGGCCCGGGAGCAAGGGTGTTACGCGCAAAAATCATGAGGCGCGCCTCATTTCTTGGACCGGGCGGGCAAGCCGTTCTTGCCCCAAGGACAGAATTATTCCATTGTAGGGGCGCCCGGCCGGGCACCCGATGGGCCCGCCGTGTTCTGCGGAAGCACGGGGTGATCTCCGACTGAATTTCCTTTCCCGCCGATGCTTTTTCCGCGTAACACCCTTGCTTCCGGGCCACAAGTTTGCTTTTTCGCAGAAAAGGAAACCGTAAAAGCGAGGGGGGGCAAGATACAGATCATGGTTGACTTTCCTTAACCTTCTTCAGTAGACTGCTTTTATGGTTTCGCAGTTCGGGGGGGAATTCTGAATTTCTGTTTTTTCCCGCGCCGAGCTGAAATCTCCGGACGGAGCAGGGGGAAGGCATGCGTAAGCCAGTGGGAATTATCGGCGGTGGAAACATCGGGGAGGCGCTCATCGCGGGGGTCATTCAATCCGGTCTCTTGTCTCCCGAAGAAATTCTCTTTTTTGAACCCCGGGTGGACCGTCGGGATTACCTGCGGGGAAAATACCAGGCCCTGTCGGCCAAAAGCAATGTGGACCTCGTAACCCGTTCTCCCATCATCATCCTGGCGGTGAAGCCCCAGTCGGTTCCCGAGGTACTTCCGGAAATCAGCCGTTCCATGAGAAAAGATCATTTGCTGATCTCCATCTGCGCCGGCGTCCCCCTGGATTACCTCCAATCCTTTTGTCCCCTTCCGGTGCGAATGGTTCGGGCCATGCCCAATATTCCGGCCCTCATCCAGAAGGGGGCCACGGCCCTGGCCCCCTCCCCCAACGCCCAAGCGGAGGACCTTTCCACGGCGGAAGCGATCTTCCAGGCGGTGGGCATTACGGTCATCGTGAAAGAGTCCCTCATGGATGCAGTGACCGGCTTGAGTGGAAGCGGTCCCGCCTATGTCTTCGCGGTCATCGAGGCCCTGACGGTAGGAGGGGTTAAAGAGGGGTTGTCACAGGAGGCGGCCCTGGCGCTCACCACCCAGACGGTTCTGGGCGCAGCTCATTTGATCCAGTCTACGGGGAAACACCCGGCCACGCTTCGGGACCAAGTCTGCACCCCCGGGGGAACCACCATTTCCGGCCTCTACGCCATGGAGGAGGGGGGATTCAAACTGGCCTTGATGAATGCCGTCATCGCCGCCACCCGCCGATCCAAGGAGCTGGGGGAGGCCCTCCAGAAACCGATTTCCACCGCGCCCCCCGGCCGAACCAAACCAGTTGGGGGTAAAGGATCCTCCCAAAAGTCCGGATGAGGGAATATGATTGCCTGGGATTTATTCCGGCGCGCAGCCGAATGCCTTCCCCCCGCCTTCCGATCCCGCCTTTCCTGTCTCTCCGGGTTAAAGCAAGAATTCCCCGGTACTTCCCAATATTTTGATTTTTATTGATAAGTAAGATTTACCCACAGATTTATCCAGGTTTATAGGATACCAGTGAGTGACAAAAAATTGTCTGACACTTTTTCCACAGCTTTTGTGGAAATCTTGTGAATAAATCCGCAGACTATTTTTAATAACGATTTAAAATCAGCTTCTTTATCAATTTGCCCATTTTTGGTGCAAGAAAATTTTACTAATAGTTTCAATAATATATATATTAAACATCCAATTTTTGGGGAAATTTGAGTAAATTTTGGGGAGGCAAAAAAACTATCCACACTTAGATATTTTTTATCATCCTTTCTTAATTTTTTGGCACGCTTCTTGATGTCAAATTACTTAAAACAAATGGTAATAAAGTCATATTTTTGACTTCCAAAATCAAAAATTTACGATAAATAATTGAAATAATTGCAGATGATTTACGGGGTAGAAGGAAATTCTCTATTTTTGAAGGGAGCTTTTCAAGACCCGAACTCGATTTTGCATACGTTGCAGGAAATTCTGGATCTCGATCTGGAAGGTAGCAAGGCTCTCGGGTCTCCTTGCCAGAATTTTTTCCATTTCTCCTTTCCAGTAAAGAACGCTCTCCATTTCCTTTTTGGCCATTTCCTCGTCCACTTTCTTCTTCATCTCTTTGGCCCAGGCCGATTCATCCAGTCCCGGTCTCATGGGGATCTCCTCCTTGGGTTTCTTTCTTCCTCTTGCCGGGGAAACGGAGAATATTTCCGGGTCCGGTCGCGCCCCTTTCGCACCCCAGACCTCAAAGGCGCTTTTAATCTAGCCGAAAAGAGCATTTCCAGCAAGGGAAAACTTCTTTTCCCCTTCCGCAGGGCCGGGGACGCTGCCCAGCCGCACACCAAAAAGGGTTTGACATATGCTAAAAAACAGCATAAAATTATTGAAAATTATTGTGCTGGAGAATCTCATGAAAAGGACCACGGTGACCCTTCCCCGGGAGCTGGTGGAAGACCTCCTGGAAGTCGCGCCGGCGAAAACCAAGACCCAGGCGGTTATCACCGCTATCCAGGACTGTATCAAGCGGAAGAAATTGGAAACGATCAAGAACCTGGCCGGCCAGGGAAGATGGCAGCGAATGGCCAAGGCTTGAGACATGAGCGACCGCAAAGTCCCCCGCCCTCATCCTTCCGTCCTCATCGATACCCCCATCTGGCGGAGCTATCTTCTCAAGGAAGAACGGACCTTTCAGGAGGTCAACGCCCTGATGGATGCCGGACGGGTCTGCGGTCTGGGTCTGATCGTGGGGGAACTTTTGAACGCCGCCGAAAGCGAGGAAGAGATCAAGGTTCTGCAGAATTTTACCCGGGTTTTCCCCATGCTCCCGGAATCGCCCGAAGCCTGGGTGCAAGCCGCCCGTCTGGCTTTGCAGCTCCGGCAGCGGGGAAAAGAAATATCCCTGAGAGAGGGGTACCTGGCCCACATGGCCCAGGCCCACGGCGTTCTGCTCTACACCCCGAATAAAGCACTGCGGCGGGCGCAAAAAACTCTCGCCGGGAAGCTCAAATTTTATCCGGACAGGAGGAAATCGGAATGAACCTTGGATGGAGGGAGCCCGCAAGGGATCGAAGAAAAAGAAACGCCTCCCGGCCTCCCGGGGGAGGTCGGACCCGCCGATTCTATGTCCGCCCCCTTCTCGGGATTCTCGCTTTTTTCCTGGCGGTGTCCTGGATGGGCATTTCTTTTCTCCAGGCGGCGAAAAAGGACAGCCGCAGCCCGGCTGCCTACCCCCCAGCAGGTTTGGATTCTTTCCCGGTCAACGGTTCTTCTCCTTCCTTCCATAAAATCGTGGACGGGAAATTCACGGAACGTCGCGGGCCCTATCAGCTTATCTACACGGTGGACCCCGTTCTACAGGCCTCCGTGGAGGAGGTCTTTCGCACCCACCGGCCCCCTTTCGGCGCTTTCGTGGCGCTGGAACCGAAAACGGGAAAGATCCTGGCTTTGGCGGAATACTCCCGCAATCGGTCCGAGAACGGGGGAATCTGGAACCGGGCCACGTATCCGGCGGCATCGATCTTCAAGATCATCACCGCGGCCTGCGCTCTGGAAAAAGGGGTTCTCCATTATGACTCTTCCGTATCTTTCATGGGGAATCAGTATCGTTTGGGCCCGAGCAAGATCAACAAGACCTCCAAATGGGAACACCAGACTCAATTCGATGACGCTCTGGGCAAATCGAATAATGTGGTCTTTGGGCGGGTCGCCTCCAAGCTCGTGGGCTCCGAGACCCTGCGGCACTACTCCTCGGCCTTCGGGTTCAACCAGCCTCTTCCCTTCGATTTTCCCGTGGATCCGAGCAAAGCGGTGATCCCGGAGGAATCCTATGAACTCGCGCGCTGCGGAGCCGGTTTCGGCGAGGTCACCCTGAATCCCCTCCACGGAGCGCTGATTGCCGCGGCCATCGCCAACGGGGGAATCATGATGCGGCCTTACCTGATTGAACAAGTGCGGGGTGAGGAAGGGGAAATTCTCTATGAGGGCCGGGCGGCCCCCTGGGCTCAGCCCATCTCGGCCAAAACCGCCCAGGACCTGAACCGGATGATGCGCCGCACGGTGGAGGACGGAACCGCCTCCCGGACTTTTCAGCGTTACGGAAAGGATCTCCTGAATAAAGTGACGGTGAGCGGAAAGACCGGTTCTCTGAGCGGGGATAACCCCCCCGGCCTTTATGACTGGTTCGTGGGGTTTGCCGCGGCCGAGGATCCCCAGGTCGCCTTTTCCGCCATGGTCATTAACCATCAGCGCTATAAATTCCGGGGAGTCTTCATCGCCCAAGAGGCCCTGAAAACGTATTTCCGCAAGCAGTTGAATTGAAGGATCAGGCGGGACCGCCGGTGTAGGGCTTCCCGCAGACCTTGCAGACGCCCTGTTCATTCACCACCCCGATGCAGGTTCCATCGCTGCACAGGATGCGTTTGGAGAAATCGAGCTCTTCTCCTTCGACCGTCTTGGGTTTGGCTTTCGGCTTTTCCAGTTTGCTTCCGCAGCGATGGCAGAAGAGGCTTTCCTCGAAGACTTCGGAACTGCAAGAGGGGCAGCTTCCAGCGGCCAGGTTCTGGCCGCAATGGGGGCATTTCATAAGCGGGGGCTCCTTTCCCGGGGTGAATCGCGAAGGATAAGAAATTTCTACCACATCCCCCGGAATTCTTCAACCCTTCGCGGCCGAGGCCGGAGGTCAGGAGAGAGGAGAATAGATCCATCGCTGCCCGGGGGATTCGATCCAACCCTATGATCATCGATGCCCATACCCATCTCTTCCCGGACGAGGTCCGGAAGAAACGAAAAAAATTCTGTACCCGGGATGAGAGTTTCCGGCTCCTCTATGACGGCGAAAAAGCCCGCCTGGCCGGACTCCAAGACCTCCTGGAGACCATGGACCGTGAGAACGTGGACCGGAGCGTGGTCTGCGGTTTTCCCTGGAAGGACCCCGGGCTCTGCCGGGAGGGAAATGACTACCTCCTGGATGGCGCGCGGAAATTCCCGGACCGGATCCTTCCCCTTATTTGCCCCCCCCTCCATTCCCTGCGCCAGGCGAAGAAGGAATTGGCGCGCTGCCTTTCCCGGGGGGCGAAGGGAATCGGCGAATTGGCTTTTTATCACGGAGGCATCACCGCCCCAGAGGTACGCCGTCTGGTATCCCTGGCGCAGTCCCTTCCCGGTACGGGAGTCCCCGTCCTTCTCCATGCGAGTGAACCGGTGGGGCACGATTATCCGGGCAAGAGCCCGAAAACCCTCCAGCCCATCTACCACCTTCTGCGGCAGATTCCCGAGGTCGACGTGATTCTGGCCCACTGGGGAGGGGGATTTTTCTTTTACGAACTCATGCCCGAAGTGGCCCGGGCGGCCCGAAGGGTTTATTACGATACGGCCGCCTCCCCTTTCCTTTATCGGCCTCAAATCTATTCCCTGGCCGTCCGGATCATCGGACCCGACCGGATCCTGTGGGGAAGCGATTTCCCCCTCCTCTCCCCGGCGAGGTATTTTCGGCAGATGGCCGAGGCGGGCCTTTCTCCCCGGGTCCGGGCCAAGATTCAGGGGGGGAACGCCCAGCGTCTCTTCGCCACCCGGATAAAGGGTGGTTTTGATCGCCAATATCGGGTACAATAGCGACTGGCACTGATTCTTACCCTTCGAGGATGTATGATTAAGAAAATGCTCATCAATGCCCAGGATCCGGAAGAGAGCCGGATGGCCATCGTGGAGGACGGGGTCCTGGCCGAACTGATCGTCGAAACCTCCCTCCCGGTGCCGGCCCGGGGAAACATCTACAAGGCCAAAATCGTCAACATCGAGCCCAGCCTTCAGGCGGTCTTTGTGGATTATGGCGAATCCCGCCACGGCTTCCTCCCCTTCTCGGAAATCCATCCGAACTACTATGCCCCCTCGCAGAAGAAAGAAGGAGAATCCCGCCCCCGGGTGCAAGAAGCGATCCGCCGCAACCAGGAAGTCCTGGTGCAGATGGAACGGGGGGAGATGGGGACGAAGGGGGCGGCCATGACCACCTACATCTCCCTCCCCGGGAGGTACCTGGTCCTCATGCCCGGAAGCGACGGGGGCGGGATCTCGCGCAAAATCGAGGGGGAGAAGGAACGACGGAAGATCAAAGAGATTGTCCATGATCTTGAAGTTCCCCCGGGGATGGGGTTGATCGTGCGCACCGCGGGCCTGGACCGGGCCAAGACCGACCTGTCCAAGGACCTGCATTACCTCCTCCGTCTCTGGGACACCATTCAGGCCAAATCGGAAAAGGCTCCCGCCCCCGCGCTCATTTACGAGGAAAGAGACCTGGTTATCCGCTCGATCCGGGATTATTTCACTTCCGACATCGAAGAGGTTCTCATCGACAGCAAGGAAGTCTTCAACCAGGCCAAGGAATTTTTCCGCTCCATCATGCCCCGGTACCAGAATAAGCTCAAGCTTTACGGAGAAAAGCGCCCCCTCTTCTCCAAATATGAGCTGGAAAAGCAGTTGGAGACGATTTTCGAAAGGAGGGTTCCCCTCAAATCCGGCGGGTCGGTGGTCATCGACCCCACCGAAGCTTTGGTGTCGGTGGATGTCAATTCAGGGCGGGCCACCCAGGGCCGGGGAATGGAGGAGACGGCTCTTCGAACCAACCTGGAAGCGGCGGAAGAGATCGCCCGCCAATTGCGTCTGCGCGACTTGGGCGGGCTGGTGGTGATTGATTTCATCGACATGTACGACCGGAAGCATAACCAGGAGGTCGAACGTTGTCTGCGCAATGCCCTGAAGCGGGACAAGGCGAGGGTCGAGGTGAGCCGGATCAGCCGCTTCGGCCTCCTGGAACTATCCCGGCAGCGCATCCGTTCGGCCCTCAGCGAAAAAGCCCTCGTCGCCTGCGGGAATTGTGAAGGAACCGGATTGGTCAAATCCACGGAATCCGCCGCTCTCACCGTCCTGCGCCAGGTGCGGGCGGGGCTGGCCCGCGGCGGATGCACCCGGGTTCGGGTGGAGCTGCCGGAAGAAGTGGCCACCTACCTCCTCAACCAGAAGAGAGAAGAGCTTTTCCGCCTGGAAAAGATCTATGGGTTGAAGCTTCAAATCGCCGGGCAGCCCGGTCTGCCCCATCACCAGATCAACATCGACTTCACCCGGGGAGAGACCTCCCGCGGCGAAAGAGCCCCGTTCAAGAAGAAGGAAGGGCCGATGATCGGCGAGACCCGTCCGGAGAAAGTGACTCCCGAAGAAGCGGACCGTCTGGCCATCGAAGAATTGAAAAAGGAGACCAAAGAAGGCTTCCTCAAGAAGTATTTCTGGCCCTCTGCCCTCTGGCGGGGAATTATAAAACCCTCTGCTGCCTCGACCCCATCCGCTCTCAAAGGCACGGGAGAAGATCAGGAGACATCCGAGCCACCGAAAAAACGGGAAGATCTTTTCTGATCCGGGCTGCCGCAGGCGGAATTTCTCCAGTCTTCGCTCATGAAAAAAGGGGTCTCGGCTTCCGCCGAGGCCCCTTATCATTCCGCATTCCGCCCTGCACTACGTGGAGTGCAGGGCTGCCCTGAACCTCACCTGGTTCAGGGCGCATTCCGCATTTCTCAGAACCCTCCGGCGATTTCAATGCACTGCCCGGACACATAATCGGAAAGGGGCGAGGCAAGGAAGAGAATCGGGCCCGCTGCTTCCTCCGGCGTTCCGGCCCTTCCCATGGGAATGACCATCCGCATCATGTTGCGCAGGCCCGCGGGAATCCCGATGGCCACCGGTTGTCCGTCGCGGTCCAACGTCTGGCCAGCTTCTTTTTCCTTGGTGAGGCGGGTGTCGATCCAGCCGTAGGCCACCGCGTTCACCTGAACGTTCAGGGGTCCCCACTCCTTGGCCAGGGCCCGCGCCAGTCCGATGGTCCCGGATTTGGCCGCGGCGTAATTCGCCTGTCCGGCGTTCCCCCTCGTCCCGGCGATGGAGGAAACATTGATGATCTTCCGGTTCACCACCTTCCCGGCCTCTTTCTCCTGTTTGGCCGCCTCCCGGAAATAGGGGGCGGCAGCCCGAATCAGGCGGAAGGGAGCGGTGAGGTGAACTCCCAGCATGGCTTCCCATTGCTGGTCGGTCATCTTGTGGATGACCGCGTCCCACGTGAACCCGGCGTTGTTCACCAGGATGTGGAGTCCGCCCCATGCCTGGACGGCCTGTTTCACGATCCCGTCGGCGAATTCGGGTTTGGTTACATCCCCGGGATAGGCGAGGGCCTCGCCCCCTGCCTTTTTGATCTCCCCGACCGTTTCCTGGGCCGGGGCAGGGTCGATATCGCTCACCACCACCCTGGCCCCTTCCCGGGCCAGGAGAAGGGCCACGGCGCGGCCGATCCCCCGTCCGGACCCGGTCACAATCGCCACCCGATCCTTGAGCATCTTTTCCACGCTTGTTCTCCTTTCGTCAAAGAAAACAAAATCTATTAGCCACA
>JAPLIW010000469.1 GCA_026388915.1 Deltaproteobacteria bacterium | reverse complement strand
GGAACCATTGCCCTCTCCATGTCCATCGGCAGCGGCGAGTGGCTGATGGGGCCGGCGGTGGCAGCCCAATATGGAACGGCCCTCTTGTGGATTACGACGGTTGCGGTCTTTTTCCAAGTCATCTTCAACCAGGAGTGCGCCCGTTACGTGATGTACACCGGGGAGACCGCCTATGCGGGGTTCATGAGATGCAGTCCCGGTCCAGGCTTTTGGGCTGTGGCATTTATCCTCCTCGCGTTTTTTGGGTCCGGTTGGCCGGGGTGGGCGGCCGCTTCGGCGTCGGCCCTCTATGCGGCTATTTTTGGCCATCTTCCAGGAGCTGCCGATAGAGGGACAATGCTCGCTTTAGGTTATCTCAGCTTTATCGGCTGCTTCGTGGTCTTACTCTTTGGAGGGACGGTCGAACGGGGATTGGAAATAATTTCCACCGCTATCTGTATCTGGATCTTTGTATTCCTTTTGATTTTCTGCCTCGTCTTCGTCTCTGCCGGGACCTGGTGGAAAACGTTCGGCGGGTTTTTTCAATTCGGAGTAATCCCGAAAGGTGCGGACTGGCTCCTCCTGGGAGGCTTTGCCGCTTATTCCGGGGCGGGGGGCCTGGGAAATGTGTGGACCGCCAGCTGGATCCGGGATAAAGGTTTTGGTATGGGGAGTATCGTGGGAGCCATTCCCAGCGCAGTCGGTGGAAGACAGATCGCCCTTTCCAGAATTGGAAGTGTATTCGACCCTGCCAAAGAGAGCAATATGGTAGCCTGGAGGAACTGGTGGAAGTACCTTCATATAGATCAATCTCTTGTATGGGGGTGCGGGTGCATGGTCGGTATGTTCCTCTGCGTTCTCTTAGGCGTGGGGATCATCCCCGAAGGGACCAAATTGACCGGACTGGGGGCGGGTGCCTATCAGGCGGAATATATGGCCAAACTCTGGAAACCCCTTTGGTTTCTTTCCCTCTTCACCGGATGCTGGATTCTCTGGGGCACTCATCTTGCGGTCATAGACGGGGTCGTCCGAACCGTAACCGACATCATCTGGACCAAAAGCAAGACGCTCCAGACCCGGAAAAACGGGCAGAAGATCATCTATTACACGGCGCTCACTGCTTTTTGTATATGGGGATGCATTGCCATTAACCTGGCTGCTCCCATGACGCTCCTGCTGATCAATGCCAACGTGTCTGGGTTCGTCTTTGTCCTTTGCAGCATCCTACTCATCATTATGAATCACACATTTCTGCCCCCCCAAGTCCGGCCGCCGCTCTGGAGAGATCTCTCGCTGGTCCTTATGGCTCTCTTCTACGGGTTCTTCGTGATCGCCCTGATAGGCTTTCAGACTGGCTGGTGGAAATTTTAATTAAGGGGGAAGGCAACAGCAAAAAGGGGGCTTCGGCCCCCTTTTTTATGTCCGGATCCACTTTCTCTTCTGGGCGAGGAAATCGACGAAGAGGTACTGGCCGAGGTTGTTGGGGGTGGTGTAGAAAGCCCGTCCATGGTTGACCTTGGAAACCTCCTGGACGAACTGGACCAGGTGGGCATCCTGCCCGAGCATGAAGATGTTCAGGTTGATGCCGCTGGCCGCGCATTTCTTGAACTCCAGGAGGGTCTTGGCCAGGGTCTTGGGATGGGGAGGGAACTGGAAGAAGACCTTCCCGTTCTCCCGGTGGGCCGTGGGCTCCCCGTCGGAGACCATGATGATCTGCTTGTTGGGGGCGTGCTCCCGGTTGAGGAACGACTTGGCCAGCATCAGCCCCTCTTCCATGTTGGTGTAAGGGTTGTCCAGGTCCCAGTTGAGGCAGGGGAGATCCTTGCTTTTCAGGGCCCGGGCGTAGGAGGAAAAACCGACCAGGTGAAGCTTGTCCCGGGGGAACTGGGTCTGGATCAGGGTATGGAGGGCCAGGGCCACTTTTTTGGCGGCGAAGAATTTTTCGTCCCGGGCCATGGAGCCGCTCATGTCCAGCATGAGGACAATGGACGAGCGGGTCCTTTTTTCCGTCTGGTAAACTTCAAAATCCTCCGGGGACAGCCCCAGCAGGCGGCCGTCTTCGGGTTCGTAGGAAGTCCGGGATTTACGGCTCAGGGAATTCATCAGGGTCCGGCTCAGGTTTAAATGGAAGGGATCGCCGAACTGGTAGGGTTTGGTCTCCTCGAGGAGAAAGCTCATCCCGCTGCCCCGCAGACGGGTCTGGTGCCCCCCCAGGGCGTCCCGGGTCAGGGAGGTGAAAATGTCCTGCAGCGCCCGCTGACCGATCTTGCGGATGCCTTTGGGGGTCAGTTCGTACTTGGCCCCCATTTTTTCAATGTATCCCTGAAGTTCCAGCAGGCGGGGGATCGCTTTGATCTGGTTCCAGACCTGATAGCTCTGCTCCCCCATGAGATCCTGAATCTCCTGGGCGTCGATTTTATCCAGGTCGAGCCCCCAGGAAGCCCGGCGGAGTTCATGTTCCAGCTTCTCCAGCCTTTTTAACTCCTCCAGGGCGGCGGGATCGGAAGGCGACATCGATTCCTGGAGCTTCTGCTTGAGGCGCCGCACCTGCTCCAGAAAATCTTGGATCCCCTGCATCCCCTGGCAATCCTCGCCCGGTTTGATTCCCTGCTGCTTCAGGAGGTCGAGGGCCTTATTGATGTCGTTTTCCCTGAGGAGCATGTCGGAGAGCTGCTTGAGAATGTCCTCCGCGTTCGCCCCTTCGGTGGAAGGAAGAGGTTCTTTCCCCAAAAAATACCGGTAGCTGGTCATCATTAAAATCCTGGGAACAGATGAAATGGATTCTTATCTAAAATACCACGGAAAGGCCCCCAGATCAAGCCGCAGAGGTTCTGCCGATTTTTTCCGCAATATTGATAATCTCGTAAAAAGTCCGAAAGCCCCTTTCCTCGTCATTCCGGCTAAAGCCGGAATCCAGTATTTCAGGTTGTTCTGGACCCCGGCTTTCGCCGGGGTGACGTTTCAAGTGACTTTTTACGAGACCATCAATATTTTTTTCCAATTTTTTATTTATTTTCTTGACAAATTCTTCCGATTTATATAAATAGATAGGTAAGAGACTGGAGACATGAAAAAGATCCTCTCGGGCATCATCATTCGCATCGCCATTATCATGGGCATTTTGGGCATTTCGCCCACTCTGCCCGGTGCCTGAGGAGTGTCTTAAAGTATAAGCGAATTTAGGATCTCACTTAAAGGCCATGGGCAGAATCCCTCCCATGGCCTTTTTTATTTCTCCTTGACTCATTCATCCGCACACGGGAGGGGGGAGAGGGGAGCTAAAGGGATTCCCAACCTACCACATTACCCCATGGGAGGCCTAGTAGACTCTCTGACATGAGGGGCCGAGGGGCCTCCCGGTAGGTTTGGAATAAAAGAAAGCGCCTAAAATGCCTAAATTGCGCTAAAGTGCCTAAAGTTGAAAAAAAGCGATCCGAAACGACAATCCAAAAAGAGAGGATGATTGTTTCTTTTGCTGATTGCTGACCGCTGATAGCTGACAGCTTTCTTCACTTCCTTTCGACCTCCACCAGCGCATTCCCCTCAAATTTCAAGACCATCTTCTCCCCGTTGCGGCCTTCCACCGTCCACGCTTCCGGTTGCTGATCTCCCTTTTTCTTTCTCACTTCAACGACTCGACCCACCGCTTCTTTGGCCTGCTCTTTGCTCATCCCCGGGAAGACCTGACCTTCCACAATCTTCTGGCAGGTATCGGGGCTCCAGTAGGGGCACTTCTGCCACAGTTTCCCAGCCGGAGTTTGGATAAATTCAACATATTCCTGCTGGGCTTTGCCTTTCTCTTGATTAATATTGGTGAGAACTTCGGGAGGGATCTGCCCCGGCTTCTGACTCTTTCCCCCCATGAAAAACACCAGCATCAGGGCAATGACCGAAAGGAGAGCGGCCAGGCCTATCCAGAGAATCGGAGATCGGTTTTCTTTGAAGCCCAAAACTCCTCTCCTCACCCGGCCGGGAATCTCAATCACAGGATTTTCCGATGCCGGGAGGCGGGATTTCAGCT
>JAPLIW010000355.1 GCA_026388915.1 Deltaproteobacteria bacterium | reverse complement strand
AAAGCCCGGAAGGACAAGTATGATATCTCCAAAATCGTCGAGGCCTACACCGGTCCCGAGCTTTGTCTCCCTCTGAAAGAAATGGGTTACTAGAAATAAAGTTCGGAGTTGAGAGTTCGGAGTTCGGAGTAGGGGCGGGATTGAAACCCGCCCCTACGGGTTTCGGAGTTTATAGCTCCTGAGGGTTATTGCATGGCGGAAGTTCTGAAGGCCGAAGGGTTAAGCAAACATTTCGGGGGCCTTGTTGCGGTTAACCAGGTGAGTTTCCAGATTAAGCCCAATGAATCCGTCGGGATCATCGGGCCCAATGGGTCCGGAAAGACGACCTTCTTCAATCTCCTCACCGGATTATTTCCTCCCACCCGGGGACGAATTCATTTCTTCGGAAAGGACATAACCGATCTCGCCCCAAACCAGAGAGTCCTCCAGGGAATGGTGCGGACCTTCCAATTGGTCTCGGTTTTCAATTCCCTGACGGTTTGGGAGAACCTGGTTCTCTCCACCCTTCGTTTCCATCAGGAATCGTTGTCCGAATGGGGCTTTTTATTCTCTCCCGCCAACCGGGAGAGCATTCGGAAGAGCTGCTTTGAGGCGATGAAAGGGGTGGGGCTGGGAAAAAACTGGCAAACCATGACCTCCGAGCTCTCCTATGGCTCCAAGCGAATGCTGGAGATCGGGATCGCCCTTTCCCTGAGGCCGAAACTTCTCCTTCTGGATGAACCCATGTCGGGGTTGAGCGATCTGGAAATCGTGGAAGTCCTGGAGATTCTGCGGAGGATCAAAAAGGACCTGACCCTCATCATCATCGAGCACAAGCTCTCCAAGATCGTAAATTTGGTGGAGCGGCTCTGCGTGATGAATGAAGGGGTCTTTATCTGCGAGGGGGCGCCAGATCAGGTCTTGAACGATCGGGCGGTGCGGGAGTGTTACTGGGGAAAAGGTGAAGTAACCCTTTCGTAGGGGCGGTTCGCGAACCGCCCTTACGATGAGCAAAAAAGCTTATGCTGGAAATCAAAAACCTAGACGTAGCCTACGGCCACGCGAAAGTTCTTCATGATGTATCCTTTCGCATCGAAAAGGGAGAGATGGGGTTTTTCATCGGGCGGAACGGAGCGGGGAAAACCACCCTGCTGAAAACCATCATGGGCCTGCTGAAACCCCAGCAAGGATCCATCCAATACCGGGATCAGGAAATCACCGGGAAATCACCCGAAGAACTCTACCCCCTGGGGCTGAGGTATGTGGGGCAGGAGAAGAAGGTCTTCGGCAATCTAACGGTGCGCGAAAATATCGAGGTTGCCGCTTTCGGGAGCCATGAATCCATGGATCGGGCCCTGGAAAAAGTGATGGCCCTTTACCCGAAACTGAAGAACTTCCTGCATATCAAAGCCGGGCAACTGAGCGGCGGGCAGCGGCAGATCCTGCTTGTCGGGCGGGCCCTCGTGGGCGATCCCAAATTCCTCCTGATCGATGAGCCTACCCAGGGTCTAGCCGCCGTGGTCATCGAAGACATCGGAGTCATTCTGAAGAAGTTGAAAGAACAGGTTTCTGCGGTCATCGTCGAGCAAAATTTGGCGATTGTAAAATATCTGGCGGACCGAGTGTATATCCTGAAAGAAGGAAAGCTCGCCAAGGAAATTAAAGGAAAATCGGAGATTGCGGATACCCAGGGAATGGAAGAAAATCTCTGATTCTTCTCTTGCGTCAGAAGGAGTCTACTTTGGACCCCACCCCCATGCGGATGGCTGAACCAAGCCCGGATCAGGATTTTTCCCCCAAAAGGGGGCGGACGGGAATGGAAATATTGATCATCGGGGCTGGTTTTCTCATTTTAATGCCCTTGATCTCCATCCACCGAGTCACGGACTTCATGATTTTCTGCATTTTCGCCCTTTCCTTCGACCTCCTTTATGGATACATGGGCCGTCTTTCCTTTGGCCATCTCCTCTATTTGGGAACCGGCGCTTACGTTTATGGGCTTCTCATCAAATACTTCCAGGTCAACGTCTTCCTCGCGATTCTTTCAGGGATGCTGGCGGCGGGGCTCTTGGGGATGTTGCTCGGCCTCATCATGGTCCGGACGACGGGAGCCTGTTTTTCCCTCATGGCCCTGGCCTTCAATCAAATCGGCTTCTTCCTGGTTTTGTCCCCTCTCAAGCATATCACCAACGGGGAAGACGGTTTTGGCGCCCATGCCCGGAACATCGGTTTTTTGAATTTCAACAGCAAGGTTACAATGTTTATCCTGACTTTGCTGGTGCTCCTTCTGGTCTTTTATTTCCTGAAGCGGCTGACGACTTCTCCCTACGGGATCCTGGTCCGCTCCATTAAAGAAGACGAAAATCGAGTCCGGTTTTTGGGGTATAACACCTATTTTTACAAGTGGCTGACGTTTGTTGCCGCTTCGCTGATTGCCGGACTTGCGGGGACCCTGACCGCGTTGAATTACAGATTCGTCAACCCCAATGTGATGGATGTTCACCAAAACGTAGGGGTGGTCTTCGCCTGCTTGATCGGTGGAGCGGGGAATCTCTACGGCGCGATCATCGGCGGGGTCGCGTACATGATGATCAGCAACTACCTGGCCATCTATATCCACCGGTGGGAAATGTTCCTGGGGATAGCCCTGCTCATCATCGTGTTCAGATTCCGCAAGGGAATCTGGGGCAGTATCCAAAACCTCGGGGAATATTTTCGCAGGCCGAAAGAAGCCCGCCCGGCAGAAGAAAAGAGGGCCTAGGCATGCTTTTGACGATTTTCTATGGGTTTTCCATAGGCGCGATCCTCTATTTTATTTCCATCGGACTCTCCCTGACATTTGGAACCATGCGGGTCATCAACTTTGCCCATACGCTAACCTACAGCATCGGCGTTTATGTTTTAATCACCTGCATCCCGTTGATGAAAGGAAATTTCATTCCCGCCGCGATCCTGGCCATCCTGGCCGTCATTCCGATCAGCTATGTCATCGAGCGCTTTGTCATCCGCAGGCTCTATGGCGAGTCCCTGGATTACACTTTCATCGCCACCTTTGCCATCACCTTGATGGGCGTAGATACCATTAAATGGATCTGGGGGGTAAATCCCCTTCCCTTGAGTGCTCCCCTCGGGACCTACGTCGACTTCTGGGGTATGACCTTTCCGGTTTACCGGATCATCATTATTGGAATCGCCATCGCCCTCTTTCTGGGCCTGGAGCTCTTCTTCAAGAGAACGATCATCGGAAAAATCGTTGTGGCCGCCTTGGAAGACAAGGACGGAGTGCGGTGCCTGGGCGTCCGCGTGGATAAGTATTTTTCCTTGATGTTCATCCTGGGAAGCGCCCTGGCCGGATTGGGAGGGGTCCTTTACGCTCCCATCAGCGCGGTCCACCCCTACATGGGGCTTTCCGTTCTCCTGCTGGCGTTTGCCGTGGTGATTGTGGGGGGCATGGGGAACCTGCGGGGGACCTTTATCTCCGCCTTCTCCCTGGGCATGGTCATGGCCATCACCGCCCGCTACTGGTCGCAGGGGGCGGAAACCATGGTTTTTATCGTGATGGCCATCGTGCTGGTTTTCAGGCCCATAGACATATGATAAAGCAAAGCACGAAATTCGAATATCGATCCCGCGAAACGCGGGACCGAAACAATGTCGAAATTCAAAATTTGATGGTCTCGTAAGAAGTCTCTTGGGTCGTCACCCCGGCGAAAGCCGGGGCCCAGACGTCGTCCCTGCGAAAGCAGGGAACCATTTAAGAAACTGGATTCCTGTTTTCACAGGAAACCCTGGATTCCGGCGCCTGCCCCGGACCCGATCCGGGGTTCGCCGGAATGACGAATTCTATGGAATTCCGACTTTTTACGATTTCATCAAATTTAAATGACCGAAACAGAGAAAATGTAGGGGCGCGCTGTGGCGCGCCCGGTTTTGAATTTGGGGTTTTGCTCATTTGAATTTGTTTCGAATTTCGTGCTTCGAATTTCGGATTTAGAAGAGAAATCGGGCAGAGGTTACCAGTTCTATGCGGGCTCTATCCCGGCAATAGGACGAAAGGAGGTTCTTATGAAGGGTGTATGGGGAAAAGTGTTGAAAGTGGACCTGACCAACGGCACCTGCAAGGCCGAGGCCTTGCCGGAAAAAGTCTATGAATATTTCCTGGGTGGTGCGGGGATGGCGGCTTACTACATGTGGAAAGAATGCCCGGCGGGCACGACGGCTTTCAACCCGGCCAACCGGCTCACCTTTGCCGGCGGCCCCATGACCGGGCTGAAACAGACCGGGGCGGCCAAATGGACCGCGGGAGCCATCTCGCCGGCCATCCACATGAACGCCGATTCGGCGGCCACGGCCAGTTTCGGGATCGAGATGAAAGAGACCGGTTTCGACGCCATCGTGGTGTACGGCCGGGCAGCGAAACCCGTGTACGTGGTGGTGGAGGACGGCAAAGCCAGGATCAAAGACGCCTGGAAGCTCTGGGGAAAGAACGCTTACGAGACCGAGGACGGCATCAAAGAGGCGGAAGGAGACGGTTTTGAGGTGGTGACCATCGGCCAGGCCGGGGAGCGGCTGGTCCGTTATGCCAACATCCAGACCCGTAAAAAATCCTTCCTGGGCCGCTGTGGCCTGGGGGCGGTGATGGGTTCCAAGATGCTCAAGGGCATCGCGGTCAAGGGATCCCAGAACTGCCCGGTCCATGACCCGGCGGAGATCACCCTGCTCAACAAGGAAATCAACCGGCGGGTGGCCGACCTCGACGCGGCCCAGCCCGAGTTTCTCCAGTTTAAACGGTTGGGAACCGCCGGAGCCACGGAGCTCTTCGCTCCCCAGGGGAACCTGCCCATCAGAAACTATTCCCTGGCCCGCTTCCCCAGCGGCGAGAAGAACCTGCACGGCCGGGAATACGTGAGATTGCTAAACGCCAAACCCTGGCCCTGCAAGTACTGCGTCATGCAGTGCCACAACCTCTGCGAGATCAAAAAGGGGCCCTACGCCTACAAAGGGAAAGGGCCGGAGTATGAGTCCTTCGCCATGATGGGCTTCAACACCATGGTGGACGACATGGAAGCCGTAGCCTACGCCTGCGAGCTGGCCAACCTCTACTCCATGGACTGCATTTCCCTGGGGGTGGTGATCGCCTGGGCCATGGAATCCTATGAGAAGGGGGTCATCAGCCAGAAGGATGCCTATGGCCTGGATCTGAAATGGGGCAATGCCGACGCCCTGGTGGAGATTACCAAGAAGATCGGAGAGCGGGCTGATGGGCTGGGATACCTATTGGGCGAAGGCTGCAAGATCGCCTCGGACATTCTTGGGAAAGGCTCCGCCGATTGGGCGGTCCAGATGAAAGGACAGGAGATCGCTGCCCACAACTGGCGGGCCCAGTACATCTCGGCCCTGAACTATTGCACCGGCGTGGCTTCCGGCCCCAACCACGAACGGGGCAACTCTCAGCATATCTGGGTGGGCCATGTTCGCCTGCCGGAGTGGGGGATCGACGAGGTGAAAAACGAGGAGCGCTGGTCCTGGGAAAAGGCGCCGGAACGGAATGCCATATTCCATGACTACTGCAACGTGATCAATTCCGCCTGCCACTGCAAGTTCCAAGAGTTCCGGGGGTACACCTTGACCGACATGCTCAACACCATCAATGGTTCCACCGGTTGGGGCTGGAGTATCCGGGACCTGCGCCAATGCGGGGAGCGGATCACCACCCTCCAGAAATTCCTTAACCTCCGTTACGGCTGGAAAAAGGAGCACGACTTCCAGTATCCCAAGCGGTTCATGGAGCCCGTGCAGGAAGGCCCGGCAGCGGGCAGGATCCCGGTGGGACTCGACCAGGCCATCCTGGAGTATTACCGGGTGAGGGAATGGGATGAGAGCGGGAAGCCCACCCCACAGCTGATCAAACGGCTGGGCATGGAAGAATACGCCGGAGAATGAGAAGGTCTACCAGAAATGCCCCCAACCCTCCTTTGATAAAGGGGGGCGAAGGGGGGATTTCGGCGTTTCACCGGTTTCAAAGGGTAAAGAGTTTTATTCGAACCTCAATCTATCGGGAAACCGTGATTCATGAAATTGAAAATCAACTCCATGGAGCAAGATTTCCCCACGGGGACAAAATTGATCGAACTGGTCAACCAGATCCGGGAGGCCAACAGGGACAACCCCGTCCTGAAATCCCTGATCGAGAAGACCGGAAAAGATCACATCACCTTCGTCTACAACCGCCGCGTGGTCAAGCCCTCCAAATATGACTCCATTGAGCTCCAAGAGGGAGACGAGATCCGCTGGATCCTTCCCTACGCCGGCGGTTGAGGGAAATAAAAACCCCTCTCCTTTTCCCTCCCCCCTGCGTTCACATAGCCGGTTTAGGTAATTTTAGGCATTTTTTATCCGCGTTCATCCGTGTCCCGATAAAAGCCGTGAGGCGTGAGGAGTGAGGGGGGAGGCGTAAAGA
>JAPLIW010000673.1 GCA_026388915.1 Deltaproteobacteria bacterium | reverse complement strand
AGAAAAAACGCCGTTTTTCCCCCTGCATCCCGGCCCTGAGCTTTTGGCCATTTCTACCTCTGCGTGCTCCGCGACCTCTGCGGTTAAGTTTTTTTTATTTGGCATTTGGTGCTTGCCTTTTCCGCACGGCCATCTGGGCCGCCAGCTTTATGGCTTCTTCCATGGAACGGGGGCTGGCGGTTCCCTGGCCGGCGATATCATAGGCGACCCCGTGATCCACGGAAGTGCGGATAAAAGGCAGCCCCAGGGTGACATTCACCGCCGTGTCGAAATGGAGAAGCTTCAGGGGGATCAAACCCTGGTCGTGGTACATGCAGACTACGGCATCGTATTCTCCCTGCACCGCGCGGTAAAAGAGGGAATCCGCTGGCCAGGGACCGGAGGCACCCCAGCCCCTTTCCCGGGCCCGCTCCACCGCCCGGGAGATGATCTTTTCTTCTTTCCCGAAGAGCCCGCCTTCCCCGGCGTGGGGGTTGAAGGCGGTGACGGCGATCCGGGGGGTCCGGAATCCCCAAAATTCTTTTAAGCCCTGCCCGGTAATTTCAATGACCGAAAGGATCTTTTCTTCGCTTAAAGATCCACTTACTTGGTTCAGCGGAAGATGGGTGGTCACCAGCGCAACTCTCAGCCGTTCTCCCGCGAGCATCATGACGAAATCCCGAGTCCCCGACAGCTCGGCGAAAAATTCCGTATGGCCCCGGAAGGGGATGCCCAGGCGGGATATGGCCTCCTTGGACACCGGCGCGGTGACAATGGCCTCGACCTGCCCCGCCAGAATCATCCTTCCGGCCTTTTCCACATAGGCAAAGGAGGCCCGTGAGCTTTCCTCCACGGGAATCTCCGCCGGGCTTGGCCCGGGAGAAAGACGGGAAAGGGGAAGAACCGGCAGGGCTCCGGGGGGAAGATCGGGAAGAGATCCCTCCTTGACCTCGGCCACTTTCAATCCCAGGCCCAGGAATCGCACCGTTCGCCGGAGGATGTCGGGGTCTCCCAGGACCAGGGGAGAGCAGATCGGGTAGAGAGAATCCGGAGCCAGCGCTTTGGCGATCACCTCGGGCCCCACGCCCCGGGGATCTCCCATGGTTATGGCGATGACGGGTTTCACGTTACTGGCTACTCGTTGCTGGTTCCTCGTTGTTAATACCTCTTTCGATTCAGATTTGGTGGACGAGTAACGAATAACGAGTAACGAATAATGAAGACCTATAACCGAATTTCAATGTACGCCTTGGACTTCAATTCCTTCATCCACTGCTCGAATTTCTTCTGGGCCTCGGCCTCGCTCAGTTCTTCCCGGATTTTGAACTGAACTTCGGCGAAGGGGCGGGGTTCCCCTCCCTTCCGTTCCAGCACCCGCAAAATGTGGAACCCGGCCGGGCTTCGGACCAGATCGCTGATCTCCCCCGGTCTGAGTTTGAATCCCGCCTCCTCCAGCTCGGGCATTAATTCCCGATGCTTGAAGTAGCCCAGGAGTCCCCCTTCCCCGGCTTCCGGACCCTTAGAAAACTTCCTGGCCAGCTCGGCGAAATCTTCCCCCTTCCGGGCCCTTTCCAAAATCGGCCGGGCTTCCCTCTCAACGGCGGCCGTCTCTTCCTGCGAGGCATGCTCTGGCACAGGGAAAAAGATCTGCTGAATCTTGACTTCCAAGGGATCGGTGAATTTTTCCAGGTTTTTCTGGTAATAATCTCTCAGTACCACGTCCTCGATGACGATCTTCGACTTGATTTCCCGGCTGACCAGCCGCATCTTGCCCAGTTCATCCCGGACTCTCTGCCGGTAGGTGGAATAGGTCATCCCCTCCCGGGCAAGGGCTTTCTTCATATCGTTTTCCGTTAAGTTCGAGGACTTCAGAACATCCTGGATCGCCGCATCCACGTCCCGTTCGGGGACCTCAATCTTTCTTTTCTTCATTTCCTCTTCCAGGAGCCTGCTATCGATGAGACGGTCCAGAACTTCTATCCGGGCTTTTTTCATCTTCTCTTCCCGTTCCCCGGCGGTGGAGGTCTGACGGACCTGGTCGTAAAAAGGCTTTCCCATCTGTTCCAGTTCGGAAAGGGTAATGATTTCGCCATTGACCAGGGCCACGATGCGGTCCACGACCTCGCCCCGCAGGTTCAGGGGGAGAAGGAGAGCCAGGATGGAAAAAAGGGCAAGAAAGATTTTTCTTTTCATTCCGAAGGGAACCTCAAATATTTAAATTAACATTTCACAGGATCTCCAGCAATAATTTTTTGGTCTCCTCCAGCATCCCCTCCCACCCTTTGGCCGTGGGGCGGAGCTTCAGACGCTGGTCGGGGGTGAACTCTCTGCGGCCCTTCCCCCGGGCTACGGCGGCCACGAGCCGGGCGGGATCGATGGAGGATTTCGGGTCGAAGATAAGAACCACCTTTTCCTTCTCCGCGGAGATCCGCTGGACGCCGGCCTGTTTCAGAAGGAGTTTCAGGTTCATCACCTGAAAAAGATTCTCGGCCGCCGGGGGAAGAGAGCCGAACCGGTCCCGGAGCTCCTCCCCGATTTCGTGGACTTCGATTTCAGACCTGGCCGAGGCGATGCGCCGGTAGAACACCAGGCGCTGATTGATATCCTCGATGTAATCCTGGGGGAAGAAAGCGGGAACGGGCAGGTCGATCTCCGGGTCAATCTCTTCCTTCACTTCCTCTCCCTTGAGCTCCCGCACCGCCTGCTCCAGGATCTGGAGGTACATGTCGAATCCCACCGCGGCAATATGCCCGGACTGGGCGTCCCCCAGGAGAGTGCCCGCCCCCCGGATCTCCAGGTCGTGCATGGCCAGCTTCAGGCCGGAACCCAGCTCGCTCACCTCCTGGAGGGCCTCCAGCCGCTTGCGGGCATCGGTTCCCATCTGGGAGAGGGCCGGTACCAGGAGATAGGCATAGGCCTTCTCCTTCGACCGGCCCACCCGGCCGCGGAGCTGGTACATCTGGGCCAGCCCCAGCTTGTCCGCGCGGTTGATGAGGATGGTGTTGGCGGAGGGAAAATCCAAGCCGGATTCGATGATGGTGGTGGTCAGGAGGAGGTCCACTTCTTTCTTGACGAAGGCCATCATGACCCGCTCCAGGTCCCTCTCTACCATCTGCCCGTGGGCCACGGCCAGGCGGACCTCGGGGACCAGCCGCCGCAGGAACACTTCCATGGCCCCGATGGATTGCACCCGGTTGTGGACGAAGAAGACCTGCCCGCCCCGCCGGAGTTCCCGGCGGATGGCGTCGCGGATCACTTCCTCGTCAAACTCGGTCACGTACGTGCGGATCGCCTGCCGCTCGGCGGGGGGAGTTTCGATCACGCTGAGGTCCCGGATTCCACCCAGGGACATCTGCAGGGTCCGGGGAATGGGAGTGGCGGTCAGGGTCAGGACATCCACATCGGTGCGCAGGCGCTTGATCTTTTCCTTATGGCCCACTCCGAAGCGATGCTCTTCATCGACCACCAGCAGCCCCAGGTCCTTGAAGGCCACGTCCTTCTGCAGCAGCCGGTGCGTCCCCACGACCAGATCGATCTTTCCCCCCCTCAGGTCCACCAGGACCTGCTTCTGCTCCGGCCTGGACCGGAAGCGGCTGAGCATTTCGACCCGGAAGGGGTAAGGGGCAAACCGGCGGGAGAAGGTCTGGAAGTGCTGCTGGGCCAGGACCGTGGTGGGGACCAGCACGGCCACCTGTTTTCCTTCCATCATGACCCGGAAGGCGCCGCGCAGGGCCACCTCGGTCTTCCCGAACCCCACGTCCCCGCAGACCAGGCGGTCCATGGGCTTTTCTTCGGTCAGGTCTTTCTGCACGTCCTCGATGGTCTGCATCTGGTCCGGGGTTTCCTCGTATTCGAAGGAGGCCTCGAACTCTTTCAGGAATTGATCCGAGGGAGGGAACCCGTGCCCCTTGACCACTGAACGGGTGGCGTAGAGCTGGATGAGTTCCTCGGCCAGTTCGCGCAGCGATTTCTTCACCCGTTTCTTGGCCTTCTCCCAGGAAATCCCGCCCAGCTTGTCGATGCGAGGCCCGCCGTCACCCCCTCCCACGTATTTCTGCAGGAGGTTCAGGCGGTAGACGGGGAGATACAGTTTGTCCCCGTCCTGGTATTCGAGGAGCAGGAAGTCATGTTCCTCGTTTCCCAGCTGGAGTTTCCACAGGCCCCGGTAGATGCCGATGCCGTGTTCGCTATGCACCACGTAATCGTCCACCCGGAGGTCGCTGAAGGCCGCCAGGGCGTGGTCTTTCATGGAGACGGCCGGACGTTTCCGGAGCCGCTTTTCCCCGAAGAGCTCACTCTCGGCGATCAGGGCCAGACCGGCGCGGGGAAAGACGAAACCCCGGGAGAGATTTCCGAGGAGAAGGGTGACCTCCCATTCTTTGGAATCCGCCGGCGTCCAGTCGGAAAAGGCCTTTTCCAGGATCTGAACGGAAAGGTCATGCTTTTCAAACATCTCCGCCAGCCGCTGCGCCGAGCGCAGGCTGAAGCAAGCCAGGAGAGTCACCATTCCCTTTTCCCGGCCGGAGCGAATGCGCTGGGCCAGGAGGCGCAGGATCCCGTCTTCGGATTTGGAGGCTAAGAGGTCGGACCGCAGGCGCTCGTTGGACTCGGTCTCCAGCCGGAGCCTCTCCCCTTCCCCCCCCACCTCGAGGGTCTGGAAAGCAGCCTGCGGATAATAGCGGCTCCATTCCCGGAACTCTTCCTTCCGCAGAAAAAGCTCTCCGGGATTCGGCCAGATTTCCTCCCGGGAAAGAGCGTTCTGCCAGGCCTCTTCGGCTTCCTCCCCAAAACGGGTGAGCTCATCCTCCAGCTCCGAAGGTTCTTCCAGGAAGAGTGCGGTCCGGGGAGGAAGGAAATCGAAGAGGGTTTCCAGGGCGGGGTAAAAATAAGGCAGATAAAATTCCACGCCGGGGAAGGGAATACCCTGCCGGATTCTTTCCAGGAGCGGCGCGGCGGAATCTTTCGGCGACGGGTCCTCCTCCAGCCGCGCGGAAAGCCGCTTGGCGGCCCTCTCGAAATGCTCCCGGAAGAGGAGGACTTCTTTCACCGGCAGGACCAGCGCCTCTTCCAGGGCTTCTGAGGAACGCTGGCTCTCCGGATCAAAGAGGCGCACGGATTCCACCGTGTCCCCGGAGAATTCGATCCGCACCGGGCCCGGGGTGGAAGGGGGAAAGAGGTCGATCAGGTACCCCCGCACGGCGAATTCTCCCGCCTCGGTAACCAGACTGCTCCGGGTATATCCCATCCCTTCCAGGCGGCGGATCAATTCTTCCCGTCCGAATTCCTGGTCCGGGGAAAGAGAGAAGGCGGCGGTCGCATGAAGAGCGCGGGGAGGAACCCGCTGCAGAACGGCGCGCAGGGGGGCCACCAGAATGAGCCGGCCCGGGTCGGAGAGCAGATGGTGCCGGGCTTCCCACCGCTGCCCCATGGCTTCGGCCTGGGGGGAGATCCGCTCAAAGGGGTTCACTTCCCAGCCGGGATAAAGGAAGACTCTTTGATCCGGTCCGAGAAAGAAGAGAAGTTCCTGGTGGAACCGGTTCGCTTTCTCTTCATCCGCCGTGAGGACCACCAGGGGACCCTCGGCCCGGCCGGAGATACGGGAGAGAAGGTATGCGGGGGAGGAGCCTTTCAGGCCATGAATGGTGAAAAGGCCTTCCCGTCCTTCCAGAAAAGGAAGCAGAGGATCGAGCAGATGATGAGAATCAATCTCCCGAGGCATGCAAATTTTCCCTTCCGCCCGGTTCAAAGTCAACCGGATTTTGGTCCGGAGGATCAGCTACCCGGCGGGGAACCCGGGGAAGAGACGGTTGAACAGCTCACTCAGGTAGGAGAAGGAATCGGTCAGCAGAAGAATTCCCACCAGAATCAACAGGGCTCCCCCGACCTTGGTAATGATGCCAATATGCCTGGCGGTCTTCCGGAAGGTGTTCAGGAAGGTATTCAGCGCCAGGGAGCAGATCAGAAAAGGCAGCCCCATGCCCAAGGAATAGGCGAGGAGGAGAATGATTCCGGACCAGATATCCTGCTGGGTGCTGGCAAAGAGGAGGATGGAGGAGAGAATCGGCCCCACGCAGGGAGTCCATCCCGCGGCAAAGGTCAACCCTACCAGGAAGGACCCCAAGAATCCCAGGGGCTTTCTCTGAAGGTGGAGTTTCTTCTCCCGCTGGAGGAAGTCGAAGGAAAAGATCCCGCTGATGAAAAGCCCGAAGAGAATGATCAGAATGCCCCCGGCAATCCGGATGGTATCCCGGTAGGCGGAGAAGAATTGCCCGAGATACGTCGCCGAAGCCCCGAGGGCGACGAAGAGGGTACTGAATCCCAGGCCGAACATGAGAGAATGGAGAAAGATCGTCTTTCTTCTTTTTCCCCGGTTATCCTCCTGGGTGAGTTCTTCAAAAGATAGGCCGGTGATAAAAGCCAGGTAGGATGGTACCAGCGGTAAAACGCAGGGAGAGAGGAAGGAGAGAACCCCTGCGGCAAAGGCAATGTACAGGGAAAGATCCTGCGATCCACTCATCAGTTCGTTTCTCCTATTTTTTCATAGGGGCTTTCGCGCTGGCCCAGGGCCGGAGAAGGTTCTCCCTTGCCTTCGGGCATGGAACCCCGCAACAGCCAGTGCTTCTGCAGGCCCTGGATCAGTTTATCGGCGTCTTCCGTGGTCTCCTGGGTGGTGGTCATAAGCTCGGGAATCTGGGGGGAGGCCTTTTTCACATTCCCGGTAATCTCTTTCACATTCTCGGCAATCGCGGGAGTATGAGCGGTGGTCTTCTTTACATCTTCCAGGATGGGGGGCAATTCAGCAAGGGCTTTCTTCAGCTCTTCGATCAGTTTGGGAACTTCCTTGACCGAGCGGTCCACTTCTCCCATCAGCGGAGGCAGGGTCTGGGAAACCTGAGCCGCATTCCGGGTGATCTCTTGCACGTTGGACAGAGACCGGCGGACCTGAGCGATG
>JAPLIW010000261.1 GCA_026388915.1 Deltaproteobacteria bacterium | reverse complement strand
AAAACCTTTTTCCTAACTGGGAATTTTATCTATATCCCTGCCCCTCCTGGCGAAAGAAAGCCCAAGTTATGGTACGGCCTGGCTATCGCCCTGGGAACGTTTCTCTCACTGGGGTTTAAGGGTCATTTTTTATGATGGGGGATTTTTAGGTTTACGATTGGCTCTTTGCTCTCTGCTCTAAGCTCTTAGCTATTTTTTCCAGAAAACGGAGGTTGAGAATGGGAAAGTATAAATCCTTTATCGTGCTGGGGGTAGCCGTAATCATTGCCCTGGTCACCAGTGTTCTGATCTACAACACCCTGCAGAGAAAGGCCCAAAAGGCAGAGGCCCCTTTGCCCACCCAGCCGGTCGCCGTGGCGGCGGGAGATCTGGCCTGGGGAACTGCTCTCAGTAAGGGCATGATCAAAACAGTTCCCTACCTGAAAGATAATCTTCCCCAGGGAACCTTCTCCGATCCGGTCTCCCTTGTGGGAAGGGTCCTTGTTTTTCCCGTCAAGGCCAACGAACCCATATTCGAGTCCCGCCTGGCCCCCACAAATATTACCACCGGGGGAGTTGCCGCGGTGATCTCCCCGAAAAAGCGGGCGGTGGCGGTCCGAGTGGACCCGGTGATCGGAGTGGCCGGTTTCATCAATGCCGGGAACCGGGTGGACGTCCTGGTTACCATAACGCCGGACAGGGGCTCCATTTCCAATCCGGTTACCAAGATCGTCCTGGAAAACATCCTGGTCCTGGCCGCCGGCCCGGAAGTGGAAAAAAAGGGCAAAGAGCCGACCAATGTGAATGTGATCACCCTGGAAGTGACCCCGGACGAGGCTCAGAAGCTGGCCCTGTCGGCAACGGAGGGAAAGCTGCAATTGGCCCTGAGAAATTTCAGCGATACCGAAGATATCCGCACCCAGGGGACCACCATTCCCATCCTGCTGGCTTCCTATAGCCCCCCGCCAGAAAAGAAGGTGGTCACCAGAAGGCCGGTTTTCAAGTCGAAAAAAGTGGAGGAAGCCAAGCCGGCCCCGGAAAAACCCCCGGTCCTCCCGGTAGCGGCCCCGGCGCCGCCGGAAAAACCGCCGGCCTACGTTGTGGAGTTGATCAAGGGTAGCAAGGTCACCGAAGTGAAATTTGAAAGGGAGGAAAAAAGCCGATGAATGCCCGAATCGATAAAAAAAACCTGGTTTTTCTACTTTGCCTTATTATCGTCGCTTGTCTTGTTTTTCCTCTCCAGAGCCGGGGTGAAGGGCCTTCCCGGATCAAGCTGGAGACGACCTCGCCCCAGAAGTTGACTCTGACCGTGGGGCAATCCCTTATCATCGCCACCCCCGAGCCGGTCAAGCGGGTTTCCCTGGTCTCCCCGGAGATTGCCGATGCCATGGTGATAACTCCACGGCAGGTTTATCTTACCGGGAAAGCCCCGGGGACGACTAACCTTACTCTCTGGGAATCGGAGGATAAAGTCTCCGCCGTGGTCCATCTGGAGGTTTCTCCCGACATTTCCCGGTTTAAGGAGGCAATGTACAAGATCCTCCCCGAAGAGAAAGATGTGCAGGTGACCGCAACCCATGAAAACATCACCCTGTCGGGGAACGTTTCCAGCACCGCCAGCCTTTCCAAGGTGCTGGCCCTGGCGGAGTCCTACTTTCCGAAAAAAGTGGTCAACCTGCTGCAGGTCAGCGGCGTGCACCAGGTCATGCTCGAAGTGCGGGTGTCCGAGATGTCCCGCAGCCTCTTGAAAAGGCTGGGCGTCAATTTCAATTACATCAGCAACAGCGGGCAGAACATCGGGGTGAGTTTGCTGAACAATCTAACCGGGGGTGGTTTTCCAACGACGGGCAGTTCGTATGGCGTTGGGGTGACGGACAGGATCAACGGTATCTTCCGGTTTCTCGGCGGCGGTGCTACCTGGACTGTGTTCATCGACGCGTTGAAGGAAGAAGGCCTGCTGAAAATCCTGGCCGAGCCCACCCTGATCACTCTCAGCGGGAAGAACGCCAATTTTCTCGCTGGGGGCGAATTTCCCATCCCCGTCCCCCAGCCTGGGGCGGGCGGGTCAGCTATCACGATTGAATATAAGCCATACGGCGTCGGGCTTAATTTTACCCCCACTGTTTTGAGCGGCAATAAAATCAACATGCAGGTCGCTCCGGAAGTCTCCGAGCTCGATTTTTCCAAGGCCGTCACCATCGCCGGATTCGTCGTCCCGGCTTTAACCACCCGGCGCGTGGCCACCACGATCGAACTGGGCGATGGGCAGAGCTTTGCCATTGCCGGATTGCTCAAGAGCGATGTCCGGGAAATCGTTTCCAAATTTCCGCTGCTCGGAGACATTCCCATTCTCGGCGCTCTATTCCGGAGCACCAGCTTCCAGAAGAACGAGACCGAGTTGATCATCATCGTGACCCCTCACCTGGTCAAGCCTATGGATTTGGCCAAGCAGACCCTCCCCACCGACCAGTATATTGAACCCGATGATTTCGAGTTCTACCTGCTGGGAAAACTGGAGGGCGATGAAAAGAAGAAATCTTCCAAGTCCGGCTCCCCATCGGCAGCGGTGGATAAGGAAATGCAGTTGGAAGGAAAATTCGGGCACATCACCCAGAGATAATTTTCCCTAACCCCTTTGAGGGGGTTGTAGGGGCGACCCGCCGGGTCGCCCCTACAGGCCTCTTTGGCCGATGCCCCGGAGGCATCGAAAAACCTGGAGCCGGTTACCGGCTTCGACGGCGGGGCGGCGAAGGCCACCATGGACAGATACCAGAAAGAATTTGAAAAACCCCCGGCGCCGCCCAGCTATATGATCAGTGTGGGTTCCTTGGGCAAATGAGGGTGGGGCGCTAAGAACCATGGAAACATGGAAAAGAGAATAGCCTGTATAGATTGACTTTTCCCGTCAATCGACAGCTTATCCGGGAGGTCAGAGATCCATGAAGATGGGGAGAAGGGTTGGAAATAGCAGGGGTACGTATGTGGTGGAGTTCGCCCTCATTTTGCCCATATTTTTCATGCTCATCCTGGGCATCATCGACTTCGGCAGGTACTTCTTCGCCCAGCATACGCTGCAGTTCGCCACCCGGGAGGGGACTCGCCTGGCTCTGGTCGGC
>JAPLIW010000851.1 GCA_026388915.1 Deltaproteobacteria bacterium | reverse complement strand
TCCGTCTTCAGCCCGGACAGCACTCCGGAAACCACCGGCCCCCGGCGGGTCAGCCGGATCTTGATTTCCTTCTCCCTTATCCCTCCGGGGGCATTCTTGTCTTTGATGGAAAGTTTCTCGGTTATAACCTCCAAGGGCAGGGATTGATCTCCTTCCAGGTAGCGGTCCGGATTTTTGGGATCGATCGTCTCCACATAGAGATCCTGAGCATCTCCGTAGGCGTTCGTCACCCCCACGGCGATATGCTCATTCCTTCCCACGATCATGGAGGAGGTGCCGGGAATCCCCGCTCCTATCCATCGGAATTCGGGGGTTATCAAACCGCAGGGATACCATGGGCCGGGCAAGGTCCGAGCATCGAGATGGGGGTCATTGGACACGATAGGCTTGCCCCCCAAGGATAGCCGCGGTCCCGTAACCCAGTTGTTGCTTCCCAACTGGAGGGGCCTGTCCTGCAGGAATGCTTGCAGGTTTTTATCTGCGGCAAAGTTCAGATGGACCGTTTCGGTGACGGGTGTTTGGATAAAGGCTTTTCCCTTGACCTCGTCATCCGGGTTTATGTTCAGGGGGAAAATTTCTCTGGCTTTCTCCCCCCCGACCTTTTCAACCAACATTTGGGCGATGATCTCGGTTTCGATATTGGCGGCTGAATCCCAGCTCATGAGATATAAAACCGCCATGGAGTCGGCGATGTCCCAGGGCTTGGGCTTGATGCCCGCCAGCTTGAATTCCAGGGGGTATTCGCCCGGGTGATTCTGGATGAAGGCATTGATTCCGTCCAGGTACTTCTGCCAGAGATTTTTCGTCCCCGGCTCCAGAATCGCCGCCTGCCGTCTGGCATGGCGGTGGAAACCGATAGTCCTCATCCGCCTGTCGATGGCTTCCCCCTTCTCCCCGATCATTTCGCTGATTCTCCCCGTGGCGAAGAACCGGATCAATTCCATCTGGAAGAGCCGGTCCTGGGCGGCGGTGAAGCCATAAGCCAGCAAAGCATCTTCCGTGCTTTTGGCGTAGATGTAAGCCATTCCTTTTTCATCCCGCACCACGGTCACCGGTTCTTTCAACCCCGGGAGAGTTCCATCCACCTCGGCCCGATACTGGTTCATGCCCAGATGAGTGCAGGAAGAGAGTGCTAAGGAAACCAGCAGAAAAAGAGCAACCCAGGACCATCTCTTTAATGCCTTCATCGCCGCCCTCCCGATGTTTGAATTGGTGCTATTTTACGGGTTTGGATAAATTTAGCAATAGGAAATCCCTGTGCATGGGAGATAAATTTATATTGGAAAAGAAAGAGAATTCTGTATAATCATCGGCGAAAGCCGTAGGGGCACGATGCATCGTGCCCCTACTACATCGGAACGGGGAATAAAATCTCTTCGGACCTGAATATATTGGGTGAGAAGGTCCTTTTCCATAAATTCTGAGCTTCTCCAGATTGGTGGGTGGGAAAGATGAGCGAGGCAAATTCACCGTCTATTGACCAGGAGCTCTTGAGGAAAGTGCTGGAAAGCTCCCCATTTTTTCGGCACCTGAAGATGGAATTTGTGGATGCGGCCGACGGGGTGGCCAGGCTTTCTTTGACCGTCCAGCCTTTTCATATCAACACCCAGGGAATTGTTCAGGGCGGGGTTCTTTGCTCCCTGGCGGATGTAGTCGGCCTCTTGGCCGTGGGGACCCGCCTTTCCCTCGGGCAGAGGCCCCGGACGGTCCAGATGGACGTCCATTTTCTCGCGCCCGCCAAAGAAGGAACCCTGGTTGCAGTGGGGCGGATCGCCAAGATGGGAACCCTGGTCTCGGTGAGCGACGTGGAGATTCAGGACGAAACGGGGAAGACGGTGTGCATGGCCCGGTGCACGAGCGTTCTGGTCAGCGTTGCGGGAGACGAAAAATTCAGTTCCCAATGAGAGTAGGGGCGATTCGTGAATCGCCCTTGCAGGATTTCCGAATTAGCCGACCGTAAGGACGGTTCGCGAACCGCCCCTGCCTTAATCCTTTCCTAAAATCATCCGCACATCCAGGGCCATGCATCCCTCCCGGATGGAGAAGACCCGCAGGGGGTTGATGTCCATCTCCCGGATTTCGGGGAAATCGCAGAGGAGCCGGGAGAGGCGCAGGAGCACTTCCACCACCGACTGGATGTCGGAGGGCTTCAAGCCCCGGACCCCCTTGAAGATCGGGGCCCCGCGCAGCTCATCGATCATCTCCATCGCCTCGCGGTGGGAGATGGGAGCTACGCGGACGGAAACTTCGCCGAAGACCTCCACGAAAATGCCTCCAAGGCCCACCAGGACCACGGGCCCGAATTGATCATCCTGACGCCCCCCGACGATCAGCTC
>JAPLIW010000252.1 GCA_026388915.1 Deltaproteobacteria bacterium | reverse complement strand
CCTCTGCGGTTAAGTTTTTTTATCGAGTAGGGCCTCACGGCGGCCCTTAGACGGAATTCTTCATTATTTTCCCGGAAATCGCCCGGTGCAACTCTTCCCTTTTCTGGAAGACCAGCTGAACATCGATCTCGCACGCCTCGCAGACCTTCTGGGTGATCTCGTCGACCCGCGGGGGGCAGCCGGGGACAAAAGGAAACCGCCCTTCCAGTTTCCGCGCGCACTTTCCAATGACCACGGCCTTCTCCCCGGAAAAAGCCTCCGGCGCCTCCCCCAGGACAACGGTTAATCCGTTCAGTCTATCCACCTGCTGGGCCAGGCGGATATAGATGAGGGTGCTGATGAACTCATTGGTGCACCCGGTGCAGGCTTTCTCGCCCAGAATCGCCAGCCCCGGATACCGGCTTTTCACGACTTCGAAAGCCCGGCGGAAGGGATGCCGGATTTCCGCGACCGGAGCTCCGACTGCGTCGATCCTTTCCGGGTCGGCGATCCCCAACCCCCTGCTCTGGCAATATTGAAGGTGCATGACCTCCCGGACTTCCACTCCCATGACCCGGGCGAAGACGCTGTCCAGGGCCACGGGGTCCCGGCTGGCTCCCACCACCCCCATCCGAACGCAGTCATCGGGGTATTCCCACAAGCCTTCCATGCCGACGAGCCCATCCACCACGGCGAAATGGGGCTTGACCACGGAATTCAGGTCGGCAATGGCCAGTTCCAGGCCCAGATGATGGGACTTTCTCTTTTCTCCCCCGGGCATGACTCCCTTCATGTTCTTGAGGCTCAGGGTCACGGCGGATCGAATGTGGGTCTTCATCACCGGGACGCTCACGATCACATCGCTCTCCAGAACGGTCCGCGCGATCTTGACCGTTTTCATGACCAAGGCCCCCGGGACCTCGACCTCCCGGTGAGAATCCCGGTTCAAGTCCACCACCGGCACCCCCAGCTTTTCCGCCACTGCCTTGGTGCCCGATTCCTCCAGGGCCATCATCGTGTCCTGGAGGTCGGGGAAATCGAACCCTACCGCCGAACCTTCCCCGATCACGATCCTCGCCGGTTTTTGTCGCTGGACGATTTTTGTAACCGCCTCGGTGACCCGGGCATCGGTTACTTTTCCCGTCCCCGATCGGTCGCGGGAGGCAATATTGGGCTTGATCAGGACTCTGGATTTCGAGCTGATCAGATCTTCCAGGCCGCCGGCCATTTGGATGGCCTCGCGGACGGCCGCCTCCACATCCTGCCCGACCTTCACCACAGAGACCACGGATTTTTTCGTGTTCACCCCCCGCTCTTCCTCCCTCCTTGCTCTTGTTCGCGATTTCCCCGCCGGGCAGCCCTCTTGCCTATCAAGCCTACCCCAAGTGAGCCACCGGTATCCACAGGAAAATATTCTCCAACCTTCTCCCAGGCCCTTTCCGGTCCACCTTTCATTCCTTCCTCGTTGCCATTCCCCCCAAAAATTTCCCTAGACGATCGAATGAAAATTGTTTATATTCGGGGCAGACCAACAGGGAATAATTTCCTAAGGTAAACCCCCGCCTGTGCCGGGAGACTCACAGAGTTTGACCTTTCCGGCATGCTTGGGTTGTGGCCCGGGGGCAAGGGCGTGGCCCGCAGAAAGCATCGGCCGGGTGAGCCCTTTTATTAGGGGCTCCGCTCGATTTCCGCGGAAGGCGGCGGGCCCGTGGGCGACCCGCCGGATCGCCCCTACGGGGATTCAACCCGAAGACTTGGTTCTGACGCTGTGCCCGCCCGTTCCATGGAATCGAAGGTGCCTCATGGTTTCTGCGGGTCACGCCCTTGCCCCCGGGCCGGGCAAAGGCCGCTTTTGGGGTGGAGTCCCTTGGGAATCCGCTTTGAGCGGTTCACGTCTTTCAAGCCCCGGCTCTGCCGGAGGCGTATGACTTTACCCGTAGTTAGAATACCAAGGAAGGAGGAATATGAAAAAAGTTTTTGCAGTCGCCTTTTTTATGGTTTTCATCCTTTCCCTGTCCGGGTTGTCTCTTGGGCAAACCGTTTACACGGGGTTGATCTTCGATGCCCAAAGTCTCACTTTCACCCCTTCGGGTTCGGTGAAAATCTTCGATGAGGATGGCCGGGAAGTGTACGGCTCGGCTTATGTGTCCAAGGATTGGGCGGACAAGCAGGGGATCGTAAGCTACGCCAAGAGTTTAGACCAGGCGAAGGCCAACCCGCGGGTGGCCGGGAATCCGCTGGTCATCAAAGCCGTCAGAGTGACCGGGCCGAACAATAAGGACCTGGTGATCTCCAACGATGACGCTCGCAGGGTTCGGGATCTCGCCAAAAACCTCAATTTCCTGGATGCCGCCAAGGTCGTGATTATCGTCCCATAATTTCGCTCCTTTGCTTTTCTTCGATCCCGGGAGGGATGGCTTGAAATCCGTCCCTCCCTCTGCCTTTTCTCATATTCAAAAACATCCCGCCTGTGCTTATAATTAATTATGAGCTACAAAGATATTCTTCAAAACCGCAAATTCCGCCGGCTGCTTGCCGCTCTGGCGATCGTTGCCCCTCTCGAGCTTTTATCCCTCCTTGCCCTTCACATGCCCCTCTGGGTTCAGATTCCCCTGGTGACGGCCCTGGCCTTCTTTTTCGGACGGGGCCTCCTGCTCAGCGGGGTAAGGAGTCTCCTCCGGCTGGATTTTTCCAACATGAACCTCCTCATGACCATCGCCATCGGCGGGGCCCTTTACCTCGGGCACTGGGAGGAAGCCGGGGTGATCATCGTCCTCTTTGCCCTGGGGGAAACGCTGGAGGACTTCGGGATCACCAAGAGCCAGGCTGCTCTGCGAGAGCTGGTGGAGAAGGCTCCCAAAACCGCCCAGGTGAAAGGAAAGGAGGGAAAGGTTCCGGTCGAAGCCGTGGAGGCCGGAGAAATCGTCATCGTCAAACCCGGCGACCAGATTCCTCTGGATGGAGAGGTGACCGAAGGCAACTCCCTGGCCGATGAAGCGGCCATCACCGGGGAACCTCTCCCCCGCAGCAAGTATCCGGGGGACCCGGTATTTGCCGGGACGATCAACGGGTCCGGCTACCTGGAAATACGGGTGACCCGGCAGGCGCGGGACACGACCCTGTCCAAAATCATCCAGTTGACCTACCAGTCGGCGGAGCGCAAATCGCACTCCCAGCGGTTCATCGAAAAATTCGCCCGGTTCTACACCCCCTCGGTGGTGGCCGCGTCTTTCCTTCTGGTCCTGGTCCCCGTTGCCCTTCTGGGGAAACCGTTTGATCCCTGCTTCATCCAGGCCCTTACCCTCCTGATCATCTCCTGCCCCTGCGCGCTGGTGATCTCCACCCCGGTCACCATCTTTTCGGCCATCGGCAACGCCACCCAGAGGGGGGCCCTGATCAAGGGAGGAAGGTTCATCGAAGAGATGGGCCGATTGAAAGCCATCGCCTTCGACAAGACGAGAACCCTGACCCGGGGCGAGCCCGCGGTCTCCGATGTATTCACCTTCGATGACCTTTCCCCGAAAGAGGTGCTGGCCTGCGCCGCCGGGATCGAAGCCTTCTCCGAGCATCCCATCGCCCGGAGTATCCTGGACCGGGCGGAAGTGGAGAATATCGAACCTCATCCTTTTGAAAATTTTGAGGCCATATCGGGAAAGGGGCTCAAGGGCGAATGCATGGTCTGTTTCGACAGCCACCAGTGCCTGGGGAACATCCGTTTTGTCAGCGAGGAACACCACGCCGGGGAAGAGGTTCTAAAACGGGTGCAGGAATTGGAGCGGCAGGGCAAGACCGCCATCGTCATCAGCGACCACAAGAGAGTGAAGGGGGTCATCGGGGTGACCGATGCAATCCGGCCGGAGAGCAAACCGGTGATTGAAAACCTCTTGAGCCTGGGGATCACCCCCCTGATCCTCACCGGAGACAATGGATCTTCGGCCCGGTTCGTGGCCTCCCAGCTGGGAATCCAAAGGGTGTCGGCCGAGCTTCTTCCCCACCAGAAAGTGGAAGAACTGGCCCGGCTTCTCCAGGAATACCAGCACGTGGCCATGGTGGGGGACGGGGTGAACGACGCTCCGGCCCTGGCCAGCGCTTCCGTGGGCATCGCCATGGGAGCTATCGGGTCCGACGTGGCCATCGAAAACGCCGACATCGCCCTCATGAACGACAACCTCCAAATCGTGCCCTACCTGGTGAAACTGGGGAGGAAAGTCGTCGCCAAAATCCGCTTCAACACCGTCTCCGCGGTGCTGATCAAATTCCTATTCCTTTTCCTGGCCCTGACCGGCATGAGCAGCCTGGTCCTGGCCATCTTCGCCGACGTGGGAGTCACGGTATTGGTCGTCCTGAACGGCCTGCAGCTGTACGGATACAAGGAATCATGAGCGACCCATCTTCAATGGAGACAACTTGTAGGGCCTGATCTCCGAACGGGCCGAAGGAGGCTTCGACCAGGTGCCAGGCCCGGAGGCAAGGGCATGGTGCTCAAAAATCATGAGGCGGCTTTGATTCCATGGGAGGGGCGGGCACAGCGCCAGGACAAAGTCCTCGGGTTGAATCCGCGTAGGGGCGATCCGGTGGATCGCCCACGGGCCCGCCTCGTTCCGCGGAAGTCGAGCGGAGCCCCTGTAACAGGGCTCGCCCGGCCGATGCTTTTTGAGCACCAAGCCCCTGCCCCCGGGCCACGACCCAAGCTTTCCGGAAATGTCAATTTCTGTGAGTCCCCCGGCAGAGCCGGGAGCTTACCTTAAGGGAATTACGAACAACCCTATCGAAAAAAGGAGGGAGAAACGATGGACCTAGAGGAGATCTGGAGGCGATTTCAGAAACATATGGGCTACACACACGAGGAGATGAAGACCTTCCGGTCCGACCCGCAAAAAGTCAAGATGGTCACGGGAACTCCGGAATTCGCCAAATGCCGGGTGGTGGCCGAGGTCATCGAATCCCACGGCTGCCATGCCCAGCACAAAGTCGGGGACCGGTTTGTGTTGACCGCCGGCGGCCAACTCATTTCTGAAGAGTGCCCCAAGAGGATGTGCTTGTCCGCCCTGGCCCCCATCCACCAGGTCATGCCGGCCATTTTTGAAAGGTTGATATCCAGGTCAGATCCGAACTTGGAACGCTATCAGATCGTCCAGTGCACGGACGTAGGCTTGGATAAGGGAGGTTGGGGGAAAATTCTTATGAAGGTTTTCCTCGAAGAAGCCCGCTAAAGAGAGCTATGATTCTATCTCTTTGCCTGCTGAGCCTTGAACTCCAATTCGTAAAGTTTGGTCTTAAGCTGTTCCCTATCCGGAGCATTCGGGGCAGCAATGAAATAAATCTTAAGGAAGGCGTAGGCCGATTGATGATCCCCTAACTGTTCGAACAAAAGAGCCGTGTTGAGGTACAGATCGCTCCACCACGGAGCCAGACGAATGGCGGAGATATACTCGGATAGAGCCTTTTCATAACCCTTGTTATCCTTCGCTTCCTTTATGGCGAAGGAAGCGAAAGCCGCATACTTGAGCGCCTCTTCGGGGAGGGGCGGAGGAGGATTCAGTTTCTGATATAAGCTAATGATCTTTTCAGTGGCCGGGAGCTGAAAAGAATCGCCGGTATTCAGGGCGGTCATATAATACTGAAAAGCTTCCTTATATTGCCCCTGCTGTTCCGCCTCGTTGGCTTTTTGCAGAGCCAACTGCTTTTTCTCCTCGCTTTCCTTCCGATAGGCGATGGTCTGCTTCAACCGGTTGATTTCCGCGCTCTGATCCTGTCCGGCCTTGGTCATGGCTTCGTGCTCGGCAATGGCCTTCTCGAAATCCCCCTTCTTTTCGTAAGCTCTTGCTTTGCAGAGCAGGCAAGACCGAATAAGCGGGGGTAAGTCTACAACGCCCCGAACCTCTTTCCCGCCCCGCCCTTGGAGCAAATTCATTGCCTCATCGCAATGTTTCAGCGCCTCATCGCACCGCCCCCAAAGATAGTACGTCGTTCCCATCTTTAAATGGTTTAAACCCGTATAAAAATAGCTTCCTTTCAGAATGGTCTGGGCCTGCTCGAGGGCTTTCACCGCCCCGGCAAAGTCTCCTGCTTTCTCCAGCCGTTCTGCTTCGTTCCATAACTCTTGATATGGATAATTCGCTTGGGAACCCCCCGAAGTCGTCTCTCGGGAGCTTGAGGTAGCCTTCTTCTTGGCTTGGGCCCAAGCCGAGGAGAACCATGTTCCCGGCAACAAAGAGTTGGTCATGGAGATTCCGCCGATGATCCCCCAGATGATCATGAAAGATAGAAGCCAACGAATGGAGAAATGATTGAACCTGTGAATTTGAACCATATCGTCCCTCCCTGACCGACTTTTGAAAAAGTCAAATTTTCTGACCGATTCCATCCCTTGCCCTTCGTTAATCATCCTGGATTCCGGCTTCCGCCGGAATGACAACCAAGAACCATGCCTTTCTAATGTTCGTCACTCCGGCGAAAGCCGGAGTCCAGTTCGAGGTTTTCAAAAGGCAACGTCCTCCAATGAATGTTTAGACTATAATAAACTCCTTAGTAACTTGAAATTTTTCCCCCCTGTTCCTCTACGATGCAACCCTCTATCGTTTCTCAGCTTTATATTCCAATTCATAAATCTTATTCTGGATCAACTGGGCCTGCGAATTTTTCGGAGAGGCTGCAAGGTAGAGTTTAAAGGTCTCCGCAGCCTCCCGGAAATTGCTGCGCTGCTCCTGTACCATGGCCAGATTGTAATAGAGATCCGCCCACCAGGGAGCTAATTGGATGGCCTTTCGGTATTCTTCTACAGCCCGGTCCAGCCCTTTGGAGTCCTTGGCCTCCTTGACGGCGGTCATGCCGAAAACCGCCCGTTTGCGGGCTTCTTCGGGTATCGCCGGGGGGGGGTCTATTTGGGGGTATAGCTTCATGAGCCGCTTCTTGATATCCGAATCCAAACCTTGC